>JAFOLE010000033.1 GCA_017419465.1 Solobacterium sp.
ACCAGGGATCTATGCATGAAGGGAGGTTCCCATGAGAGGACCAGTCATCACGGTAGATGTCTCCAAAGGCAGCTGCCACTATCAGCCGTTCCTTGAGAAAGGAAAACCATTCCGCAAGCCGAAGGTACTGCACGATACCATAGAAGGCTTTATGGATCTTCAAACGGTCATTCAGAAGGTAAAGGAGAAGAGCGGATGTGATGCCGTACCGGTAATATTCGAAGCTACCGGTGTTTATCACCGCTGCCTCCAGAAGTATCTGGATGATCATGAACTGCCGTATTACATCATATCTCCGCTGTTATCTGCCGCATACCGCAAGACAAACCTGCACAGTAATAAGACCGACGATCTGGACTGTGCGCATATCGCCAAAGCTTATTACGATGAGGAGAAACTTCTTCCGCATCAGAAACAGAAAGATCTGTTCATCAGACTGCAGAGACTGAACCGCTACTATGAAGTGGAATTAAACCATCTGAGAATGTACAAAGTGAACTTCAGAAGGTATCTGGATATCATCTATCCCCGCATGGATAAGTGTTTTAAAGGTCATTCCAGTCTGTACGATCCGGTCGCCATGGAGGTACTGAAGAAGTATCCTCATCCGTTCTTTCTGCTCAAACACAAAGAAGAGACGATCGTTAAGGCAATCGTAAAGAAGACAAGCCATAAGCTGCGATTCGTCACCGAAATTGTTCATAGGATTTATGAATGTGCAAAGCACTGTTATTCCGGATGCGATATCACTGAGATCGAAGTGATCAAGCTGCCGGAACTCATTGAACAGCTTCAGAGTCAGATGACGCTATGTAACAGTATTCTCAGTGAGCTGGTCGATGAGGCGCGTGCGCTCCCGTACTTCGCAAGCATCCGGTCCATCGTCGGGATCGGGGACAATCTTGCGGCGCGGCTGATTGCGGAACTGGGAGATATGAGCAGATTTAAAAACAGACGTGCGATTGCGGCATATGCCGGTCTGAATCCTAAGATACGGCAGTCTGGAGATGTGGACGGCACACATTTACGGATATCAAAGAAAGGCAACCGGCATCTGCGGTGTCTTCTTTACCTGGGCGCATCGTGCAATTATCGTCTCAGGAGGAAGGATCCAATTTATCTGTTCAACCAAAAGAAAAGGCAGCAGTCCCAATGCCCATTGAGGTCCAAAGCTGCCAATATCGCTGCCGCGCATAAGTTATTGGCCGTAATCTATGCGCTTTCCAAGAGCGGCGAATTATACCGTTCCTGATCGAATTATAGATCATTTCGAAATGAATTGGGAGTATGTCTCCTGTTTTCATCATGCGAATTTTGAAGAAACAGATTTATTGAGGAAACATACTCCAAAGGGGTTGACTTAAGTTATCAAATTTTTGTTGGCACGGTACAATAAACATCAGTAAGCAGGGAGGGGGGCTCACGTGATGACCAAAATCGATACAGAAAACGACGCAGTCAGAATACGGGAGCTTCGAAGCGATGAAACCGCCTTGCTGGAAGCGTTTGTGTATGAAGCCATCTTTATTCCGGCCGGTGTGGAAAAGCCTTCGCGGGATATCATCTATCTTCCTGAACTGCGGCTGTATTATGAGAACTTCGGATGCGGGAAGGCGGATTGCTGTGTTGCCGCAGAAGTAAATCAGAGAGTGATCGGTGCGGCATGGTCCCGCATCATGAACGATTACGGCCATGTGGATGATAAGATACCGTCATTGGCAATCGCAATATATGAGGATTACCGCGGAAAGGGGATCGGAACCCGTCTGATGCGGAGACTGCTGGAACTGCTCAAAGAGAAGGGCTGTAAACAGGCATCGCTGTCCGTACAGAAGGAGAATTATGCGGTGAACATGTATCGGAAACTTGGATTTGAGGTGGTTCGGGAAACGGACGAAGAATATATCATGATAAGGAAACTGTGACAGGCGTGATTAGACATGTTACAGTGCGGTGAAAGGAACGGGAATATTAATGCAGGATAAGGTAAAAATACTGTTTGTCTGCCATGGCAATATCTGCCGGAGTCCGATGGCGGAGTTTGTGATGAAACATCTGGTCAGTGAGGCAGGACTGAATGATGAATTTGAGATTGCCTCCGCCGCCACAAGCACGGAAGAAATCGGCAATCCGGTATATCCTCCCGCAAGGCGGAAACTGGCGGAACACGGCATCTCCTGTGCGGGAAAAACCGCACGGCAGATCCGCCGCCCGGATTATGAAGTGTATGATTATATCATCGGTATGGATGATGCGAATCTTCGGAGTATGAAACGCGCATTTGGCGGAGATCCCGATCATAAGGTATCCTTACTGATGGATTACACCGGTCATCCCCGCAGTGTCGCGGACCCCTGGTATACCGGGGATTTTGAAGCGACCTGGAACGATGTCCTGGAAGGCTGCACAGCGCTGCTGGCGGAGATTCAGGAAAGCAGATAACCTACATAATCAATTCGAAAACGGAACAGACTGATGATGAAATTTGACACCCGAGACAAAAAACCGACTGTATACAACATTCTTTTTCTGACCCTTGTGGCGGCAGTGCTGATTGCCGTGCTCTGGTTCATGAAGGTTGATAATATCATCCTTTACAGTCTGATTAATGTGATCTATCTTCTGTCAGTGATCATCCTGCTGGTGCGGGCGTTTTTTCATCAGCTTCAGTACAATCCGTACTCCTATAACATCATCATCTATTTCGGCTTTGCGGTATTTCTGTTTGTGAATCTGCTTGCGGAGGGCATCGTCACCTGGCGGGTTCTGCGCAGTCCTGCGGACTATGATGTGACGGTTCACCTGAGCTGGCTTCTGATGTCCGGAAAGATATTTATTCTTCTGTCCTTTCCGTTTGTCGTTATCTTCGGCGCAATGCTGTTCTTCTCGAATATTGCATTGATCCGCCATGAAGGAAAAAGTTTCAAAAATATCCTCGGTATCCTGCTTTCCGTATCCATGATCGGCTTTATCATCTGGCTGTATGCGGCGGACTATTACTTCACGGGCAGTTTTGAAGAGCTGATCCGGCGGGAACTGCTGATCAGCCTGATTGCGTCGATCTTCCTGTATCTTGAATCCATGCTGATCGGCGCGATAGCTGCTTCGCTGATCGCGGCATTTATCGAGCCGCCGCATGACCGGGACTTCATGATCATCCTTGGCTGCGGAATGCGTGCCGACGGCAACCCGACGCCGCTGCTCAAAGGCCGGATTGACCGGGCCGTGGACTTCTATCTGAAACAGCGGGATGAAACCGGAAAGGAACTGATGTTTGTATGTTCCGGCGGACAGGGAAATGATGAGCCGATTTCCGAGAGCGCCTGTATGAAGCGGTATCTTCTGCTGAAGGGAATCCGAGAACATCTGATCCTCGAGGAGAACAGGTCCACCGACACCCGGGAAAACATGCAGTTTTCCAGAGACCGCATCATGGAAGTCAACCCGGACGGAAAGATTGCCTTCTCCACAACGAACTATCATGTATTCCGCAGCGGGATCTGGGCACGCCGCGCAAAGATGCGGGCGCTTGGCGTCGGCGCAAAGACAAAATGGTACTTCTGGCCCAATGCATGGGTACGGGAGTTCATCGGACTGATGACCGAGCACCGCGGAAAACAGATTCTGGTGCTGGGCGGAATGATTCTGTTCTATATCATCGTGGTCCTGCTGTATTACTTTGTATTTGCCGTCTGAACAGCAGAAAAAACGCAGATCAATTCATGCATG
>JAFOLE010000228.1 GCA_017419465.1 Solobacterium sp.
AACCGAGAAGCCGCAGATCCGGCATGCATAGTTGCTGGAGAAGAGCTCTTCCTGATCGCCTTCCAGTACGATCGCCATGCCCTGCGCAAGATTCAGCGCGGTTTCGAGCGAATCATGAATACGTCCGCGCGCTTCCGGCTTCTTGATGATGCGGTCCACGACGACATCGATATTGTGACGCTTGTTCTTTTCAAGCTCGATGTCGTCTTCCAGCATCTTCACTTCGCCATCGACCCGCACACGTACATAGCCGTCCTTCATCAGTTTGGAAAACTGATCCTTGAACGTTCCCTTTTTATTGCGGATGATCGGCGCCATAACCGTAAGGCGGGTGCCGTCGTCCAGGCTCATCACCTGATTCACCATCTCGCTGATATCCTGTCCGGTAATCGGAATGTTGTGGTTCGGGCAGTACGGAACACCGCAGCGTGCATACAGAAGACGCAGATAGTCATAGATCTCCGTGACGGTTCCGACCGTCGAACGGGGATTGTTGGAGGTTGTTTTCTGGTCAATGGAGATCGCCGGGGAAAGGCCTTCGATCAGTTCCACATCCGGCTTGTCCACGCCGCCGAGAAACATGCGGGCATATGCGCTGAGCGATTCCACGTAACGGCGCTGTCCTTCCGCATAGATCGTGTCAAAGGCAAGACTGGTCTTGCCGGATCCGGAAAGGCCGGTCATGACGACCATCTTATTGCGGGGAATCTCGAGGTTTATGTTTTTCAGATTGTTTTCGCGGGCTCCGCGAATAATAAGCTTATCCAGTTCCATCGTTTTCTATTCCTTTCCGCGGCGCGCCTCCTCCGCAAGATCCGCCAGCATCGTCCAGGCTTCACGCGGAGAAAGATCATCCGGGTTCACCGCATTCAGCTGTTCGAGGATCGCTTTTGCCTTTGGATCCTCGCGTTCCATTTCGACCAGCTGATAACTCTGCTGGACGACACGCTTTTTGGACTCCAGTTCCTTCTGCAGTCCCTTTGCACGCTCAATCACCGCTTCCGGAAGTCCGGCAAGCCGTGCGACATTGACACCGTAGGAGCGGTCTGCCCTTCCGTCTTTCACCTTGTACAGGAAGGTCACCTTTTCCGCATCCTCTTTCACCACGACGTGCACATTGCGCACGACCCCGATGGAATCCGTCAGGGATGTCAGTTCATGATAGTGCGTGCTGAAGAGCGTCTTGGCATGAACGCATGCGGCGATGTATTCGATCATCGCCTGCGCCAGAGCCATACCGTCATAGGTGGACGTGCCGCGTCCGATCTCATCAAACAGAATCAGAGAGGATGCGGTCGCATTCTGCAGGGCATGGTTTGCCTCGGACATCTCCACCATGAAGGTGGACTGTCCTGCAAGAATGTCATCGCTTGCGCCGATCCGGGTAAAGATCTTGTCAAAGACAGGCATGCGCACCGCCTTTGCGGGCACGTAGCATCCCATCTGGGCCAGGATCACGATCAGTGCGGTCTGCCGCATGTAGGTGGATTTACCGCCCATATTCGGACCGGTTATAAGCAGGATGGATTCCTGCTTGTTCATGTTCAGACTGTTGGCGATATAGCGGCTGTTCTTCATCCGTTCCGCAAGGATCGGATGCTTTCCCTGTTCGATGATGAATTCATCATCCGTAAACTCCGGCCGCACATAGCCATAGGAGGAACTGACCTCCGCAAGCGCCGCATAGCAGTCCAGTTCCGCCAGCGCAACCGAAAGGCGCTGAAGCCTGGAAAGCTGACCGCGGATCTCGGAAAGCAGTTTTGCGAAGAGCTGCTTTTCAATGCGGATTGCATTTTCCTCCGCATGCAGGATCTGGTCTTCCTTCTCTTTCAGTTCCGGAGAAATAAAACGTTCATTGTTCACAAGGGTCTGCCGGCGCACATAGCCCCACTCTTCTTTCACCTGTGCCGCCGCAGCCTTGGAGATATCAATATAGTAACCGAATACCTTGTTGTATCCGATGCGCAGATTCTTGATTCCGGTGCGCTCGCGTTCCTTTGCCTCAAGGTCGAGGATAAACTGCCGTCCGTTGCGCTGAATACTGCGCGCCTGATCAAGCGCCTCATCATAGCCGTCACGGAACGCTCCGCCATCCGACAGGGATGCCGGGGGATTATCCACAAAGGCGCCGTCCAGCAGCTCCCGCAGGGAGCTCATCGGATCCAGCGAGCGGTATTCCGCAAAGGCCTCATGTTTCAGGCTGTTCAGAATCTCCGGCACTTCATTCAGTGTCTTCGACAGTCTGAGCAGGTCCTGCGCATTGGCGCTGTTCATGGCGCAGCGGCCGATCAGTCTCTGCAGGTCATAGATCCCGCCGAGATGTTCCCGCAGGGACTTGCGGGTCATGAAGTCTGCCCGCAGCGCTTCGAGCTTGTCGTAGCGGGCAAGGATTTCTTCCTTCCGCACCAGCGGTTTTTCAATCCACTTTCTCAGAAGACGCGATCCCATCGCGCTCTTGCATTCATCCAGAAACATCCAGAGGGATTCGCCCTTGCTTTCACGATGCAACGGCTCCACAAGTTCCAGATTGCGGATCGTCGCAAAGTCCATATACAGCACTTCCGACTCACTCTCGATCCGGACCACGGACAGATGATCGAGGGCATGTTTCTGGGTTGCCTCAAGATAATTCAGCATCCGTCCGCAGGAAGCACGCTGATAATCTTTCCGCAGCGCTTCACATAAGGGCGAATAGCGCTCCTTGATATCCGTTTCATCACAGAAGGAAATGACGATCTGCATTTCCCGCAGCCGTTTGAGCATCGCATTGTCAAAGGAGGAGGAAACGACCGCCTCCCTGACATTGTTTCGAAGCAGGTTCTGTACCAGGGCCGCAGTCGTATGCGGAATATCCGCAAGAATTGCCTCACCGGTGCTCAGTTCCGCCATGGAAAGCGAGAACCCGTATCCGTAATCCTCAATGGCGCAGAGATAGACGGATGCCTTTTCATCCGTGATCTCTTCCATCACCGTTCCCGGG
This sequence comes from Solobacterium sp., assembly GCA_017419465.1. GTDB lineage: Bacteria > Bacillota_I > Bacilli_A > Erysipelotrichales > Erysipelotrichaceae > Bulleidia. Next base: position 2,981 of record JAFOLE010000228.1, read on the forward strand.
GTAATAATACGGATCACATCACGCTCAACGATGCCCTTGGCCTCTTTCGGGTCTTCCATCTGTTCGACGATGGCAATCTTATAGCCGCGCATGACAAGGCGCTGCACATAGGACTGCACCGCATGGTGCGGTACGCCGCACATCGGGATGCGTTCTTCGACACCGGCGCTCTTTCCGGTCAGCACAAGATCAAGTTCCCGGCTTGCGGTTTTCGCGTCGTCAAAAAACATTTCATAAAAATCCCCGACACGATAAAACACCAGCGTGTCCGGATACTGTTCCTTGACGCTGAGATATTGCTGGATCATCGGGGAATACGTCGGTTCTGTCGCCATTTTCTTCTCTTTTCTGAATGCCTAGACATTATAGCAGAATACGCATTAATCTATCCTCAGCGCAAGAGGACACCATCCAGGTGCCGTTGGGTATTACCGCATGGGTGGTGATGAATTGCGCATTTCATTTGATGAATAAATGTTATTCCTTTTTGCCTTGGTTTTGAATATAGCGTTCGACAATCTCCTTGTTGTTCTCACCGATGGTACATACAAAGTAAGATTTACTCCAGAACATCGGTGTATCCGACCGGTAGAATTTCTTCACTTCTTCCGGAAGATCCCGGCGTACAAAACGTGCAGTCCTCGTCTTTAAAACATTGGCCAGCGTCAGTGGACTGATCTCCGGTCCGCATTCAAACAGGATATGGATATGATCCGGTTCCCCGTTCATTTCAAGGACCCGGATGTTTTTTTCTTCCATCGTTGTCTTTATGGTGCGGTAAACGTGATCTTTGACGCTATTAGTAAGTATAGGATTACGGTACTTAGTGACAAGGACCATATGGTACTGAAGAAGAAAGCAGCTGTGCCGGTTGAGCCAGTAGCCATCCTTGGTCATCCTTCGCATAAAAGAACCCTCCTTTTTGATGTACATCCATATAGGAATATGATAAAATTAAGGCAGATAAAAAGAAAGTTATCAAATAATACAGCCATATGTACGGAATCCTTCGTTTTCACGTCGGCAGGCTCGCAGATCCTGCCCTCTTTGACTACTGTATGGCCGTGACCGGAAGATCAAGAAATCTTCGGAATGCGGCCCTTTTCCGCATCCGTCAGTGGTTCACCGCATATGGAAAAGAAGAACTTCAGCCGTTACAGAAAGAAGTCATCGAAGAAGTGCGCCGGACCTGTGAAGTTACCGGAAGAAAGCTTCCAAAGAAAGTACTGAACTATTTCTTTCTTGATAAGCTGATGCGGGTGACGGAGAATCCGGATTATTTCTGCGGTGTTCCGATGCAGAGTGCGCAGGCGATCGTAAAAGAGACCGTGAATGAATTCAGAAGCTGGCTCAAAGCACTGGAAGCGTATAAGAAAGATCCGTCTTCCTTTACCGGAAGACCGAAGATGCCGGGTTATACCAAAGCAGATCACCGGCTCATCACGATGACCAATCAGGACTGTGTCATATACAGGAGCGGCGCCTCCTGTCATCTGAAGCTTCCGCTGACGAAGGAACGTTTTAACGTGTATTTTCCGGACAATGCCGTATTGAAGGAGGTGAAGATCAGACCGGCATACGGGGAATATGAACTGATTCTGGTATATGTGACAAAAGAAACTTTTATTCCAATCGGTGCGGATGCACGGCATATCGGAGGAATCGATCTTGGAGTAAACAACATCGCAGCTTTCGTGAGTAATGACGGGGAAGCCCCGATACTGTACAAGGGCGGTGCAGTCAAATCCACGAACCGGTTCTTCAACTGTAAGAAGGCAGAACTTACCGGTATCCTGATGAAAGGGCATGACCCGAAGCGTGTGAATGTGCATACGTATAAACTGCATGCACTGAGCCGGAAGCGGACAGCTTTTCTCCGTGACGAGATGCACAAGATCAGTTCGCATATCATACGGGAATGCGTAATGAGAGAGATCGGAACTCTGGTGATCGGCGTGAACCGTCAGTGGAAGACAAAGGCAAATATGTCAAAACGGTCGAATCAGGAATTCGTATCGATCCCGCATAGCACACTGGTCCATATGATCCGGTATAAAGCCGAGCGCATCGGGATCAGTGTGATCGAACAGGAAGAATCATACACTTCAAAGGCAAGCTTCCTGGACAATGATGCGATACCGGTATACGGAGATGAAGGGAAACATTACTTCAGTGGGAGACGTATTTCACGCGGGCTGTATCGCAGTAAAGACGGAACGATTCTTTCTTCTGATGTGAACGGAAGCGCAAACATCCTGAGAAAGGCATATCCTGATGCCTTTGATGGGATCACAGATTATGGATTCCTTCAGAAGGTAAAAACAGTGAAGTTTCATGAACTGCACAGCAGTCATAAACCTTCACTGCATCAAAAACCAACATGTAATCCAGGAATGGATAGCGGGTGTGTGACCACCCCTGAAGTGGTGAGACATACCGTTGTCATAATGACAGCGGATCGAGAGACGCAAGTTGTCAGACCCTCAGAAGCCATCATCCATATGGGCTTATACCCATACCGCATGGATGTGGTAGTTCACGATTGGATTACCCGTTATGTGAAGAAAGGAAACGAGTTATGAGCGGAAAGGATTCCATCGACATCAAGGCAACCGCGGATCTTGTCGAAAACGAGAGTACCGCAAAGCGGAAACAGGAAGCCGCATCAATTGAAAACCAGCAGAAGGAAGCAGCGAAAAAGGCAGAAGAAGCCCGCGAAGAGGCAAAACGGAAAGAACAGGAGCGCCTGGAGAAGGAACTTGCGGAAAAGAAAGCCCGTGAGGAACAGCGCGCAAAGGAAGCTGCCGCCGCAAAGGAAGCGGAAGAAGCACGGCTTGCGGCCGCAAAACAGAAGGAAGAACTGATCGGCGCAGGACTTGCGCTGGCCGGCACTGCCCTTGCGGGAACTGCAGGCAAAAAGAATTCCGGCGGATTCTGGAAAGGACTCCTGCTCGGAATCATCATCGGAGCCCTCGGCTTCTGGCTGTTAATGCCGCGGCAGACTGCGCCGGCCGAGCCGGCACCGACCCCGGTCCCGGTCGAAGACGCAGATGTGACGATCGACAATGACGGATTCCTCGGCTATACCGCCGCAGACTTCCAGAATGCGGTGCTTGGGGCAGCGTCCGAACATCAGGAACTGATCGTCATGGAACAGCCGCTCTCCATCGCAACCACGATCACAAAGGCAGGACTCGGAAATCTGCCGATCTTCGCAAAGATGAAGGATGTGACGTACTACGGAACCGGTGTTTATACGGTTGATCTGTCCGGAATGGATGCCTCAAGGATCCTTGTGGATGAAGAGACCTGTACCGTAACCGTTAAAATTCCGCATACCGTCCTGCAGTATGTAAATCCGGAACTTTCCAGAACCGAATTTGAGGATACGGAAAAAGGACTCCTCGCCTTCGGAGACATCAAGCTGACCGCGGAAGAAACCAACCAGCTGGAACAGTCGGTCTATGACGCAATGAAGGAACGGCTTGATTCGGAAGATCTTTATGCGGAAGCGGACCGCTTTGCCAAGCTGAAGACCTGGGAAATCTTCCAGCCGCTGGTCACTGCGGTATCCCCGATGTATAAAGTGGAAATGGAATTTATCGACTGATCACACAGCGGATGCCGTAAAAGGCATCCGTTTTTTGGGCATGAAAAAAGGGCTGCCTGTTTTCAGACGGCCCTTTATGCGTTTGTTCAGGCTTCTGTGCTGTCTTCGTCATCCGGATAGTTCAGCACCGTATGCATGCCGCATTTTCCGCAGTGGCTGTTGGGAAACAGGATGCGGGCATTGTCGATCCACTGTTCGGGATCGGTTTCCGAAGGTGAGAAATGCGTCAGCCAGAGTTCCTTTGCGCCGGCCGCAGCCGCAAGCGCTGCCGCCTCGGAAAAGATCATGTGATGCTTGACCTTTGCGGCCTCAAGCCGCTCATCATCACCGTACATGCCTTCAAATATCGCAAGGTCTGCGTCTTTTGCGGCACTTGAAATCACATCTGTCGGACGGGTATCCGTGCAGTAGGTCAGCTTGATGCCGCGGCGCTCTTCAC
>JAFOLE010000229.1 GCA_017419465.1 Solobacterium sp.
ACCTGCTTGTTCTCTGCGGCTGCCTTGAAGGCCGCACGCACTGCGATCTCGGTTTTTCCAAAGCCGACATCACCGCACACCAGACGGTCCATCGGCTTGTCGCTTTCCATATCCCGTTTGACATCCGCGACTGCGGAAGCCTGGTCGGGCGTCAGTTCATAGGCGAACTCCGACTCAAACTGTTTCTGCAGGTCACTGTCCGGCTGATAGGCATAGCCGATATGGTCTTCTCTTGCGGCATACAGTTTCACTAACCGTTCCGCAAGATCCGTAACATTCTCTTCCAGTTTCTGCCGGGTCTTTTCCCATTCGTGTCCGCCGAGTTTGTTTAAACGCGGCACTACACCTTCCCGGGAGACAAACTTCCGCACGAGGCGGAACTGTTCCAGCGGGACCAGCAGTTCGGCATTTCCCTTATACACAATGCGCAGGAAGTCACGCATGGCGCCCTGTACTTCACGGGTTTCAATTCCGATATACTGTCCGACGCCGTGATTGGCATGGACAATGTAGTCTCCGGGTTCGAGTTCGTCGTAGCCGTGAATCACTTCCGCACTGCGGAACTTCTTTTCATAACGGCCGGTATGATGGCTGATCTCAAACAGTTCCCGGTCCGTCACAACCGTCAGTCCGCTCTCCTGCAGGACAAAGCCCTCCGGGAAATCCGACAGGCAGACATTTAGACCCGGTCTGATCGGGAAAGTCTCATCGGTGATCAGCTGATACGGAAGATTGTTTTCCACACAGGTATTGATCACCTTGTTCATCTGGGAACTGTGCAGGCAGCACAGCACCCGGTATTCCCTGCTTATGATGCGAAGCCGGAGATCAAGCGGTTCATTCGGAAGATGTACTTCCGTAATGCCGGAGATGTTGTCACAGAGCGGATCTTCATTGATCCGCTTGCAGCCTTTGCCGATGCGGTCATAGTCATGGAATACCGCAAACCGCGGGAGAAGTTTCTTTTCCTGAACCATTTCCTGCAGGTAGGAAACCGTCTCATCATTCAGCCGCTTCACGGCGCCGCGGATCGTCTCATCATCTCCGGTGATAATCAGCGGATGATCCATATAATCCGCAATGGAGGACGCTTCCTTCAGTAAGGCGACATACGGATAGATGCCCGGTTCACTGATGGAGTTTTCAATCAGAGAAAGCGAGGATTCCACCGAGGACTGCAGAATCGCATCCGGTTCTTCCTGCAGGATACGCTCCGCCTCCGCACGCAGTTCTTTCTTCTGCGCATCGGAAAAGAGAATATCGCTTGCCGGCACAACGGTCACTTCATTAAGCGGAAGCACCGTCTTCTGCGTCGTTGCGTCAAAGAAGCGGATACTGTCGACTTCATTGTCAAAGAATTCAATACGGACCGGCTGTTCATAGTTGATGGAATACACATCGACGATACCGCCTCGTGCCGCAAAGGAAAGCGGCTGATCGATATGGGAAGTCTCAGTGTATCCGCCGGTCCGGAGTTTTCGCTTGAGTTCTTCCATCTCAAGCGTATCGCCGGTTTTGATATGAATGCATGCATCACGGAATGTGTCCGGAGACGGCAGCTGCCGAAGCAGTCCGCTCGGGCAGGTCACAACGACCTGACAGGGGTTGGAAAGCAGGGAAGCGAGGGTCTCCACTTTCGATGCGGTCATCTCCGGACTGGCGGCGATTGCCTCAACACGGAGCGATTCATCCGCGCCGAAAAGCGCGCAATTTGTCTCACCCAGGAGGGTCGACAGACGTTCGTACAGTCTCTGCGCGCTGTATAAGCTGTGTTTGACGACCAGGATCGGCCGCGGTTTTCTGCGGTAGGACACCGCAATCACCAGTGCTTCCTCAATCAGCGAGGAAAGCGGAAGCGGGCCTTTCCCTGCGTCAAGTTTCTGAACTGCCGGATTCGTATCCAGTTCTTCCAGGATACGGACCGGAAAGCTGCTGCTCTCTTCCAAAACGGTTATTCTTCCTTTTCTCCTTCCGGTTTCACCTTCAGGTTATAGTGCGACATGACACGGTCCATCGGCTGACTCACCCATGCCTCCGCAGCTTTTGCGGCGGTATCGATCGCAGTCTCAAACAGATCACGGTCTGCCTTTGCGACGGGAGAGAGCACCCAGTCAGGCACTTCCTCATGTTCGCCGCGCTTACTGTGGCCGACGCCGATGCGGATGCGGGCAATCTCATCCGTGCCCATGCAGGAAATGATATGTTTCATTCCCTTCTGTCCGCCGGAGCTGCCCTTCGGACGGATCCGGACCGAGCCGACCGGCAGGTCCATGTCATCATGCAGGACCAGAATATCCTGCGGATCAATCTTATAGTAATCTGCGGCTGCGCGCACGGCATTTCCGGACAGATTCATAAACGTGAGCGGTTCCATCAGAAGAACCTTCTCTCCGCCGATCATTGCTGTTGCGGTCAAAGCGTTGAATTTGTTTACGGTAACCGAAGCACCGACATTTTCCGCAAGCTTTGCCAGTGCCATATATCCGCTGTTATGCCGGGTCTTTTCGTATTCCTTGCCCGGGTTGCCGAGTCCTGCGATCAGCTTCATTCAGCGTCTTCCTTTTCTTCCGCAGGAGCGGCCGGTTCTTCCGTTTCCACGGTTTCCATAATTTCCGGTTCTGCAGTCTCTGCGGATTCGGTTTCTTCGGGTTCCTCTTCTTCCTCTTTCGGAAGTTCAATATGGAGTTCCTTCAGCCAGCGGATGCCGAGCCGGGTATTTGTCGCGAAGTTATGAATGTCCTTCAGACATTCTTCATATCCTTCCGTGTTTCCTTCATCCCGGTACTGTGCCGCAAGAATTGCCTCTTCGCAGTTCTTGTACAGTCCGATCAGCTGTTTGGAATAACGGTATCCGGCATATTCCCCGGCCAGAAGCTGTTTGATAAATGCCTGTCCATGATCATCCGTACGGTCATAGAATTTTCTGTTTTCATCATGGATCGCCTTCAGAAGCGTATCCCCGTTGACTTCCGCATAAGCCGCAATCTTCTCCTCATGGAGCCTGCGAAGATCATTGCGTCCGCGGTAATTCAGACGGTTCGGAATTGCCATGTACAGATAGAAGAAGCTGTCCTCGTTGTTCGTAAAGCCCTGATTCTTCTTTGTCGGCTGAAGCAGAATATCAATGTTAAGATCCTCAAGATGTTCCTTGAATTCCTCATCCCGCTCATAGAAAACATCACCCCAGAGACGGAGGACACGGACCTTCTGTCCGTATTCCGGATCCTTGGATACATTGATGAATTCATCCGCATTCGCAAAGAACGCGTCGCGGTCATCCATCTTGTCGAGAATCTTCAGCATCTCCTTGTTCAGTCTTCCGCGTCCGGAAAGCTGGAATACCCGGTAGAACATGTATACGGAGAATGCGATCAGTAACAGATTTAATATCAGACTCATAGTTATTTACCTCGTGTTTATTATACTCATTCGCCGCCTTCCGTATGCGGCTTTCGCCTCATTCCCTCCTCTTCTGCGCCGTTTCTCATGCGCAGGGACCATTTTGAAAAGATTTTGGGCATTTCCCTTCGCGAAATAAACAGCGATTATAGTCCGGCAGAAACAGCCGTTCCCCGCGGAACGGAAACACTGCCGTAAGGAGGAGATACATATGAAAACATCACTGCTTGTATACGGAACCTACAATCTGCGTGAATGGGAGCGTATCACCCGCATCTTCGAGGAAAACGGCGTGGCATTTGAGGAAGGACTCCACACACATGCCTTCCGGCTCGAGGACGGCACCTATGACTTCTGGTACTTTCACTTCCTGCGGGCACATGTCACAAAGGAAAAAGAACAGATCATCCGCGCAAAACGTACACAGCTGAAAAAGATCTTCAGATAAGCCCATATTGAAAACCATCCATCGGCTGATCCGATGGATGGTTCTTTTTTTGTTTAGTCCGCACTCTGTTTTAAGGTCCCGATAAACGGGAGATTGCGGTATTTTTCCGCATAGTCGATTCCATAGCCGATGATGAACTTGTCTTCCACTTCAAAGCCGACATATTCCACCGGCACTTCCACCTGTCTGCGGGACGGCTTGTCCAGCAGCGCACAGATCTTCACATCTTCCGCGCCTCGGTTTTTCAGATATTCACGGAGATAATGCAGGGTGTTTCCGGTATCGATGATATCTTCCACGATCAGTACGGAACAGCCCTGAATATCCTGATGTAGGTCGTTTGTAATGCGTACGATTCCGGAAGAAACCGTCGAATTGCCATAGCTGGAAACAGACATGAAATCAATTCTGATCGGTGAATTGATTTCGCGGATCAGATCGCTCATGAAGACGCCGGCGCCTTTGAGAATGCCCACGACGATCAGGTCCTTTCCTTCATAGTCACAGGTAATCTCTGCGCCGAGTTCCGCAACCCGTTTTGCGATATCGTCTCTTGTGAAGAGCACTTCGTCAATTTCATTCATTGCGTTGTACATATCTTGACTCCTCTGCGTTTGTTCAGTGTTCGTAATGTGCCGCAACATCCTTCAGATAATCAATGATGGAAAGATGCTGGGGACAGACGCCTTCGCACTGTCCGCAGGCAATACAGTCGGATGCCTTTCCGCGGGTACCGGAAATGATTTCATAGTTTGTAAAGTTGATTGTCCATCCCTTCTCTTCGAGATGTTCACGCATGTCCTCGTTATAGATTGAGAAATACTGCGGAATCGCAATATTCATCGGACAGCCTTCCGTACAGTACGAACAGCCGGTACACGGAATCGCAATCTGACTGTTAATAATATCCGCCGCTTTGAAACAGATCTTCTGTTCTTCTTCGCTCAGCGGACGGAACTCCTTCATGTAACTCAGATTGTCTTTCATCTGGTCAATGGAGCTCATACCGGACAGTACGACCATGACATTCGGAAGACTTGCGGCGAACCGGATCGCCCAGCTCGGAACGGACATTGAAGGATCCTGTGCTTTAAACAGCGCTTCCGCTTCTGACGGAACCTTTGCGAGGGTTCCGCCCTTGACCGGCTCCATGACGATGACCGGTTTGCCATGGCGTTCCGCCACTTCATAACATGCCCGGGAACGAATCCATTCGCTTTCCCAGTCGAGATAATTGATCTGAAGCTGGACGAATTCCATTTCCGGATGTTTTGTAAGAATCTCTTCCAGCATCTCCGGTGTGTCATGGAAGGAGAAACCGGCATGCTTTACAAGACCGGAGTCCTTCTTCTCCAGAAGCCAGTCAAAACATTCCAGTGACTCATATTTCTCAATCATGGTCGCTTCGATCCCGTGAATCAGATAGTAGTCAAAGTAACCGGCACCGGTCCGCTCCAGCTGTGTATTGAAAATTTTGTCGCGGTCTTCCTTTGTCTCAATGAAGCCGGCATGCAGCTTTGTCGCAAGGGTGAAGCTTTCCCGCGGATACCGGGAAACAAGTGCTTCCTTTGCGGCAGATTCACTGGCAAAGGCGTTGTACATCCATGCGGTGTCGAAATAGGTGAAGCCGTTTTCCATGAACAGATCCACCATCTGTTTGAGCTGTTCCATGTTGATGTCAGCCGGATTGGATTTGTCATTCAGGGGCAGACGCATCAGTCCGAATCCGAGCTTTTTAGCGGGTTTGAACTCCATACTCTTGTGTTCTCCTTTTTCTGATTATGTGTTTTAAACCATACAGTCAGAGCTGATCGTTCTGAATCCGTTCAAGGGCTTCATTCAGTGACGTGCAGACGACTGCCTGGCTCTTTCGAATGGTTTCATTCGGCTGCACATAGTCCGGTACCATGACCGTTGTACATCCTGCCGCAAGGCCTGCGAGCACACCGTTGGTGGAATCCTCGAAGACATAGCAGTCCTTCGCATCCAGGCCAAGCTTATCCGCCGCAAGCAGGAAGATATCCGGTGCCGGCTTTCCGTGTTCCACCCAGCTTCCGCTGACGACTTCATCGAAGTACTGTTCTGTACCGGATACCTGAAGATTGGAACGGATCATTTCCGGCCAGGACGAACTTGCGACGGCAGTTTTCACGCCCTGTGCCTTAAAGTATTCCAGAATTTCAAACAGGCCCGGCTTGACCGGCACTGCGGTTTTCAGTTTTTCCTCGACGCCGTCTACGACGCGGTGAAACAGTGCATCCGGATCGTCGGTATGATAGTACTTCCGTACAACAGAGCGAAGCAGTTCTCCGCTGGTTCCGCAGATTTCATACACGAATGTATCCGGCAGGGTGATGCCCATCTCTGCCGCGATTTCCTTCCAGACTTCCTGATACATCGATTCCGTATCGAACATCAGTCCGTCCATATCAAAAATTGCGCCCTGTTTCATTGATCAACCTCTTTCAACGCGCAAATCATAACAGACTATTTTTATTTCCGCCATTCTGCAGGGCAGAATGTTCCCCCAAC
>JAFOLE010000230.1 GCA_017419465.1 Solobacterium sp.
GGCCTCAAGATCGATGAGATCGTTGCGGCAGTCCGTGACAGCGGCGTGACGGTCGATATGATCGGCTTTGACGCCTGCCTCATGCAGGATATTGAAATCGCCGTTGCGCTCGAACCGTATGCGGACTACTATCTCGCTTCCGAGGAATCGGAACCGGGTTCCGGATGGACCTATACGTCCGGATTCAGTATGCTGGCGAAAGATCCGAGCACACCGACCGAGAAATTCGGTGCCGAGATGATCGGCAGCTATGACCCTTACAACAAGGCATACATGTCCGGCAAGGAACCGGATAACTTCACGCTTTCCATGGTGGATCTTACCTATGTGAAGCCGGCCTATGAAAAGCTGAATACCCTGTTTGGCAAACAGCGTGAGGCAATCAGGGAACGCGAATCGGATTACGTGGATATTTCCAGCACTGCCAAGAATTCCTATATCTTCGGAAACGATGAACAGATCGACCTGATTCACTACCTGGATCTTCTGAAGAAGGCAGACTATGATGACTCCATCTGCACGGATGAAGAGATCGATGATGTGATCAAAGCCGTTCAGGCAAGTGTCGTGGTTCGCAACCGCCGTACGGCGGAAGGAATCAACGGTATTGCGCTGACCTTCCCGTTCAAGAGTGTCGTGAACTACAACAGTGACTGGAAACAGTTCCGCTCCCTGAATCTGAAAGAACAGGAGAATTTCTACAACAACTACTTCTCCATCATGGCTGCCTCCCAGAGCCTTGGCTCATCGATTGAGATATTCGGAATCACGATCGATACGGACTATTCGGAAGAGGAGTGGTATGTCAAAGGCTATGAGAACTATGTGACAACCCCGCCGATGATCGATATTCCGATCGTACAGAACGAAAACGGCTATTTCCTCGAACTCAGTGACAAGATCTGGGACATCATCATCGATGCCAAGCAGTTCTATTACAAGAAGACCGACCAGGGACTCCAGTATCTCGGTATGGACTATGTCGGTGCCGAGGATGAAGCAGGACATCCGATGATCACAACGGACGGCACCTGGATCTCCATCGGAAAACAGCCGATTTATTACGAACCGACCGGAGAGCGTGAAACCGAAAACGGTGCGGTGTTTACCGGTATTTCCAAGGCAATGCTCAACAAGAAATCAGAAGTCATCCTCCATATTGAATGGGACCCGATCAGTGAAGACGGAACCAGCCCGGCAAAGGGAACGGTCATCGGCTACGATCTCCTGGATGATGAGGATGCATTCATGGAAAAGGGCATGCGCACTCTCGAACCCGGCGAAACCCTGGACTTCCTGTTTGACTTCTATGATGAGGAAGGCAAACTGATCAAAACTGAAACCTCCGGCAGCACCTATCGTGTCATCAAACCGGAAAACGTTACGGTCAGTGACCAGAGTCTCGGCAAGTGCACCTTACAGCACGGTATTGTTCTGACGGACGCTTATCAGAGAAAGTTCCAGACCCAGATGGTCGAAACCGAAGTGAACTGACAGAAACCCATTGCGGCATCTTCCTTATAGGGTTCTTGCAAATCTGGTGTTGATGAAGAGATCAGATAAATAGCGAGACATTAGGACATGGTACAAAGTCGTATATCCTAACGGTTAATGATGAGGGTATCCGCAGTAAATGCGGACCGCATGATTCGTAATATCTGTATGTAAGCAGAGCACGAAGCCATCCCGGCATCGTGCTTTTTTCTGCAGCGAAATAATCGTTTCCGGTGTTTCCATAGTGAAGAGGGAAAGAAAACCATGAGAAACAGAACGAACAGAAACCGGGAAAGTGAAATCCTTTGGGCGGCACTTGTCAGTGTGCTGACAGCGGGATGGATCGTATTATGTCCGATGATCATGCGCTGGTATGTGAATACCGCACGAATGGCTGAGAGAAGCGGCATTCCGGAGCGCCATCCTGCCGCAATTGTGCTGACATATGTAAATGATCATTTTTCGTTATGGTTTAATGAGCTGAGGCATACCGTACGCGATGTAACGTATGTCCTGCGGGATCTTCCGTATACGCTGAGCGGAAAATCCCGTCCGGATGTTGTGTATGAGTATACGTGTCTTCCGGAGACGGACAGAGGAAGTGATTCCTGACGGTATTTCCGGGAAACTGCAAGATTGAAAATCACGATCAGAAAAACAGCACCGTATCCATGTGTATATCGGCGGATATACTGCACAGAAGCGGTGCTGTTTGATTGTGCGGTCATCAGTGTGAAGCTCTTCTGATTCAGTGATCATCGTAATGATACCGGCAGGACACGATAATGATTTCGTCTTCATCCAGCGTATATACAAGCCGGTCTTTTTCATTAATCCGCCGGTTCCAGTAACCGGAAAGTTTTCCGGCAAGAGGCTCCGGCTTTCCAATTCCGCTGTTTCCGTTTCGGGCAATATCTTCGATTAATTTGTTGATGCGTCTCAGTGTTTTAGGATCCTCAGTCTGCCAGTATCGATAATCTTCCCAGCCATTATCTGTAAATGATTTATTCATTCGGATCCTCGATCAGTTTGTGGTGCTTCGTTTTTCCGGCTTTATGCTGGGCGACTGATTCCATGAGCCAGTCATAATTCGCCTTACTGTCCGTCAGATAAGCATTTTCCAGCAGATTGTTGTATGCGGCTTCAGAAATAATAACGACGTTTTTGTTTTCTTTGCGGGTCACAGTTACCGGTTCACAATCGTCCGTTACGATATCCAGGTGCTTCTTCATATTGTTTCGAAAATGGGTGTAATTCACGCTGATCATACTTATCATATCTCCTCACCTCTAAATTAATGTACAGAATTCTGTACGTCAAGATAATCAGATTCTGAGCGTAATCCCTTCGATATACAAATATTGCGGAACATGAAAAATCCCCCGGTACTGAACAGAAAAAAGTGTTCGCCGCAGGGACGGGTATGCGAAAGCACATTGTGCTACTATGAAAAAAGGAAAAACAGCTATGACAACAGGACGTCTCGAAGCTTTCAGCGACGGAGTGATCGCAATCATTATCACAATCACAATTCTGATTATCGATGTGCCGAACGGAAATGACTGGCCGGATCTGCTTGCGGTACTGCCGTTAGTGATCTGTTATGCGATCAGTTTCATTGTGGTCGGTGCCAACTGGGTGAATCACCATCACCTCCTTCAGGCCGCAGGCAGTGTGAACGGAAAAATACTGTGGACAAATCTGCTGTATCTGCTTGTACTGTCCTTTCTGCCGGTAACGACCGGATGGGTCGGAAAATCTGATTTCTCCATGATTCCGGTACGGGTATATGTACTGGTGAATCTTGGGGCTGCACTGAGTTATCAGCTGCTCGAATACATGGTCATCCATGCGGATGACTGTAA
>JAFOLE010000231.1 GCA_017419465.1 Solobacterium sp.
GCAATTCTCGGGGGCGGTGCATATATATTTCTCGTAGTCTTCCAGATCTCTGTTCTCATCCGCTTCAAAAAGAAAACAAAAGAATTCTGTGAAATGAGTGTGCAGCCGAAGTGAGACAGAAAAAATACCTTCGCAAATGCAGAGGCAATCCTATCGGATATTAGAAGGCAATCACCGTATATCAGAGATGCGGGTCATTTTCTTTTGCGCATGCTGCAGGGGTGTCATACAATTGAGCCATGAAAATCAAGCCGATCGCGAAATATCATATTCAGACTTCTGAGGAAATACGGCGGATAGTTGTTGCGCTTGCGGCTGAATACGACACATTTCCGTCAGAAACTGTTTCCGCGATACGTGATGAGCTGAAGGGGCTTTTTATTGCCTGGCATCAGAGCGATTCCAAGTACCAGGAAAATCCTGATGCGACTATAAGAAGGATGCTGCGTTTGAGTGATGCTGCAGGAGAATGAAAATTTCATGTATTTGCGGGTCAAAATGACCCGCACATTTTGCTTTTCAAGTACTGTGTTGGTAACATAATTGTGTGAGTGAAGAGGCAATGAATCTCACGGAATATCAGAATGTAGAATTAAACAAAACGCTTAGCTAAAAGGATAGCCAAACACACAGAGAGGTTAAACAAAACAGTGCTTTGCTTGTATGGTTATGTTAATGTACACAACAAAATGAACATAACTACGATTAAGGCTTAATAATAATGTTTTATATAAGTATTAGTTATGTTTAGAAAAAGGAAGAGATAGGGAACGGGAATGAACACTCCCGTTTTCTTTATGTGACAAGTGCGCAGAATACGTAAAATTTATAATATAATTTCTATTGACCATTGCCGTGCAGTTAATAACTGTACAGTGTGTTCATGCGAAAATCTGACAGGAGGTTTTGGAATGCTGGAAGAAAAACGCGATAACGGAACACTTACGATTATGCTGCCCGAGCGGATTGATGCAACCTGCGCCAGAGAAGTGGAAACAGAAATTGACGAAATCTGCGGAAAGGAACCGTTTGACCGCCTGATTCTCGACGCGGATCGTCTTGAATATACGTCAAGCGCAGGGTTGCGGATTATTATCAAGCTTGTAAAGATGCTGAAGAATGTTTCGGTAATCAATGTCATTCCGGAAGTCTATGAAATATTCAGGGTTTCCGGATTTACAAATCTGCTTGAAGTCACACGGAAAAACAGCTGAGCTGTACGTGGCTGATTATATATTGCCAACACCCGATTATTAACAGCACAACGAGGGAGTCTTCAGAAGTTTATGGATGATCTGATTCAGGTGAGCCGAACATCACTGATTATCAGTGCGGCGATTATTGTCGCCTATTTTGTGCTTGCTCATCTGATCGGCGTTGTTCATAATCAGATGATCAAAAAGCATCGCTCATCTCCTACATTTTCAAGACAGGAAAGCATTCTCCTTGCGACGGTAAGGGTAAGCCGGTTTATCCTGGCGGTCATTGCCATTGCACTGATCATGCATATCAACGGAATCAAACTGACGACACTTGCGGCATTCCTGAGTATCATCAGTGCGATCATCGGTCTTGCCATTCAGGAACTGCTGAAGGACGTTGTGAATGGAATGCATCTGGCTCACGATGACTACTTTGCGGTAGGAGATACGATTATCTACAAAAATCATGTCGGACTTGTGACCGAGATGAATCAGCGTACGGTAAAGCTTATCGATATTGATACGAAGGATATCGTTGTTATTTCAAACCGCAACATCGACGATATTGTCCGCCGCAGCAAGCTGACGGATATCAATCTGCAGCTCTCCTATGAAGATGACCACAAGAAGGTCAATCAGATCCTGCGTGAGATCTGCGACCGGATCCGTGATATTCCGGGTATTGATGACTGTGTATATAAAGGAGTGCATGATTTCAGGGATCACGGTGTCATCTATAAGATCCGTTTCTTCTGTGAACCGAGTGTCATGCCGGAACTCAGGCGTGCAGCGCTCCGCGTCATTCAGGATGATCTGAAAGCAGCAGGAATCCGGATTCCGTATCCGCAGCTGGATATTCATCCGAAGGAACCCGCAAAAATCGAAATCAGACAGCCGGCAGATCAGTGATCTGCCGCTGTTTTCTTTCCCGAAGAATTCTCGTCAATCCGGGAAAACAGCCCTGGTACTGTGCTATGATTTTTCCTGTCAGGAAGGTATCTTCAATGTATTACGGAACGATTAAGAAATATGATATTGCGGACGGAGAGGGTGTACGTGTCACTCTGTTTGTCAGCGGCTGTACAAATCACTGTAAAGGCTGCTTTCAGCCGCAGACGTGGGATTTCAAATACGGCACGCCGTATACGGAAGACACCGAACAGGAACTGATCGATTCGCTTCGGGATCCGAATATTTCCGGACTGACACTGCTTGGCGGGGAACCGTTCGAGGTGGAAAATCAGCACGTTCTTGTCGGATTGCTTCGGCGGGTGCGTCGTGAACTGCCGGAAAAGACGGTCTGGTCCTATACCGGATTCGTCTACGACCGTGATCTTGTGCCGGGCGGGAAGCGGTATTGTGCTGTTACCGATGAGATGCTTTCCTATATTGATGTTTTAGTAGACGGTCCGTTTATTGAAGAACAGAAAGATATCCGTCTTACATTCCGCGGATCCGCAAATCAGCGCGTTCTGGATCTGAAGGAGACACGGCGGACCGGATCGATTGTTAAGTATATTGACTGAGGAGAGGCCATGGACGCGATTCCTGCAGATCTTGAAACACTGGTATTTGAAAAGAGCCGGATCAATGAAGCCAGACTGGAGAAGTTCGGCTTTTTGAAATCAGCGGATGGATTTCATATTTCCATCCCGTTTCATGATGATGAATTCCGGGCGGAAATCGAAGTTCATAAAGATGGATCTGTTCATGGAACCGTAATCGAAACCGAAATGGAAGAGGAATATCTTCCGCTTCGCGTAGCGTCGCAGACCAGTGCATTCGTCAGCACAATTCGCCAGGAATACTATGATCTTCTCTGCACGATCCGTGAGGAGGCATTTGATGATCAGCTGTTCGTGAGTGCGCAGGCAAATCGTCTTGCGGATATGATCCTCACACAGTGGAATGATACCTTTGATCATCCGTTTGAAAAGTCCAAGGAGTCTGTTGTGTTCCGGGTCCCGGGAAGCCAACGCTGGTACGGACTTGTCATGCGCGTGGAGCGGAACCGGATCTGCGGCGGGGATGACACCGGTCTTGTGGAAGTGATGAATCTGAAGGCGGAAGATGCCGAGCAGGAGAAACTGATCTGCGAAACCGGTATCTATCCGGCATGGCATATGAATAAAAAGAAATGGATCTCCGTTCTGCTGGATGACACCCTGAAGGACGAGCGCATCTTTTCCCTGATCCGTACGAGCAGAAAACTGGTTTCGGGCAATGCGGTTCAGAAGGCCTCTAATGAATGGATCGTCCCGGCAAATCCGAACTATTTCAATCTGTATTCCTATCTGCGCATGAATTCGGTTCGTGACTGGTCACAGCCGGTCAACGCAAAACCTGGCGATATCGTATATATCTATTCTTCCGCACCGGATTCTGCAATTGTGTTCAAAACGATCGTCGTGGAATCGGATCTTCCCAATCCGTACTATCCGGCTTCATCCAAGCGGAAAAAATCCATGCGGCTCAAGGTCGTAAAACGTTATCCGAAGGAACTGCTTACGATGAAGGTGCTGCGTACCTTCGGTGTACGCTCCATGCAGGGCAGCAAGCGCGTACCGCTGGAATTGAAAAAAGTGATCGACAGTCTTGCGGATATTGACTGAATATGACAAAGAAAAAACGCTTCCGAAAGGGTTCTGTACAGTGAATACAGGATACCGGGGAAGCGTTTTTTAAAGTTTTGTTATTTACGGTGATAGAGCTTTTTCTGCTGGTATATCGGATCGAAGGTGACATTGATGCCGAGCTTGCGGTACATGTTTGCGTCTTCAGCCGGGAGAATAACCGTACTGTGCGCTTCGGATCCGTAGAGATTCGGCAGCTGCTTCATCGCGAGCGCGCATGTCTCATTGGTCTTGGCGACAATACTGAGGGCGATGAGAAGTTCGTCGGTATGGAGACGCGGATTGTGATTTCCGAGATTCTTGACTTTCAGATCCTGGATCGGCTTGACGAATGCCGGCTCGATCAGATGCTTGTTTTTCGCGATACCCGCAAGTGCCTTGATCGCATTGATGATTGCGGCAGAACTCGGGCCGAAGAGGCTGGAGGTCTTTCCGGTGATAATCTTTCCGTTGGGAAGCTCGATTGCCATTGCCGGCGCACCGGTTTCCGCTGCCTTTTTCCGGGCAACTCCGACACATACTCTGTCATCCGGAGTAACGTCGGCCTTGTTCATGAGGACCTTGATCTTCTCGACGCTTTCCTCACTGACTTCTTCGTGGAATGCATCGACCAGTGTCTTGTAGTAACGGCGGATGATTTCCTGCTTGGAAGCTTCCTTGGCTGCTTCATCATCAACGATGCAGTAGCCGAGCATGTTGACGCCCATGTCGGTCGGTGACTTGTACGGACTCTCATTCTGAATGGCCTCAAAGAGACGGTTCAGAACAGGGAAGATTTCAACGTCACGGTTGTAGTTGACGGCCGGAATGCCATACGCTTCAAGATGGAACGGGTCGATCATGTTTACGTCGTTGAGATCCGCTGTTGCGGCCTCATAGGCGAGGTTGACCGGATGGTTGAGCGGGAGATTCCAGACCGGGAATGTCTCGAACTTAGCATAACCGGATTTGATTCCCTTGCGGCTGTCGTTATAGAGCTGCGAAATGCAGGTGGCCATTTTTCCGGATCCGGGACCCGGGGCAGTTACGACAACCAGCTGGCGGCTGGTCTTGATATGATCATTTTTTCCGAGTCCTTCCGGGCTGACGATGAAGTCCACATCGGTCGGATAGCCGGGAATCGGATAGTGAAGATAGGACCGGATACCGTCTGCCTTGAGCTGACGGCGGAACTGATCTGCCGCAGGCTGATGTGCATATTGGGTGATGACAACGGATCCGACATAGAGATCCAGCGCCTTCAGTGCATCGACGATGCGAAGCAGTTCCTGATCGTAGGAAATACCGGTATCACCGCGCAGTTTGGAATGCTCGATATTGTTGGCGTTGATGCATATGATCAGTTCTACCTTATCTTTGAGCTCGGTAAGAAGTTTGATCTTGTTATTCGGCTCATAACCGGGGAGAACACGTGCGGCGTGGAAGTCTTCAAACATCTTTCCGCCGAATTCGAGATACAGTTTTCCGTCGAACATCTGAATGCGTTCCAGAATTTTGTCTCGCTGCAACTGAAGGTACTGTTTGGAATCAAATGCAATCGCTGTCATAGGAGTTTCCTCTTTTCCATCCGATAGTATATCAAATAAATCCGCTGTTCATGCGGGAAATAATATGTTCTGCAAAAAACATGAAATCAGGCGGACGGAAAAAGTACTGCAAGGGACTGCGAATGGACTTATAATTGAACTTACCCCTTAAACGAAGGAGACAACATGACAGGATTTACCTTACATCCATTTGAAACATCAATCTGTCTCTGGGCACTCGTATTCAGTCTTCTTACATGTCTGATCATGCTGCTGATGCGGAAGGTACTGCTCAGAAACTGTATCTTATTTTTCTTCTGGTTCATGGTCAACGCAGTATTCCAGGTGCTTGAAATCACTGCGCTCGGCAGGGAAGATGTGCTTGCCTACCGCAGCCTGATCCAGATTGTATATATGGTCAATACCTTTGTGATCGTACTTGGCATCGGTGCCGGTATTCAGCGCGGATTCGGAAACATATTCCGCTTTTCCAAACAGGAATGGATTTATATCGGCGTCAACGGTCTTGCTGTATTTGCGGTACTCAGTTCGCTGATCATGATCGGGGAACTTGGACCGGAAGGGTTCGGAACACGCCTGATGATTTTCCTTGCCGCGTTTGGCGTCATTGCGTTCCTCGCGGCGCTTGCAGCTGACCTGACCGTCTTTTCGCCGCTGCATCGCCGTCTTCGGAGATCGTCACCGCGCATGATCTATGTGTTCTGTGCGGCGCTGTTTCCCGCATGCATGCTGGTGCCGGCGATATTCGGACTTCATTATGCCGGACCGGTGTACACCGTCATGATGATGGTGTACCTGATTCTGTATATGCTTGGACGCATGTCACGCCGCGGAACAGTTCCGGCAGCCGAGACACTTCCGGATGTGATCTCCAGTGCGGCAGAGAAAAGCGCCGTCTCCCTTGAACAGGGAAAACCGCGCATCCGCATCGTGAAGGAATATGTGAAAACAGATGATGCTTCACTGCTGGCGCAGAACCCGCATTTTGTATGCAATGCACTGAATACGATTTCCTATCAGATCGATCATAATCCTGCAGGTGCGCAGAAGGCGGTAAACGCCCTAGGAGATTACATGCAGGGAAAATATACCGGGCTTAAGGCAGATCATATGGTTCCGTTTGAGTCCGAAATCAAAACGGTGAACAGTTACCTTGAACTGCAGAAGATGCGGTATGAAGATCAGCTCAATGTGGTGACAGATTACAAGGCGAACGGATTCTTTGTTCCGGCATTATCGCTTGTGACGGTTCTTGAACATATTGTCACCAATATCCTGCAGCGCCGTGCAGAAGGCGGACTGGTACGGATCGAAACCGCAAATGAAACCGATTCGGATGTGATCCGGATCATCTGTGATGATGACATCAATGATGAGGATTCCCTGAAACATATCTGTTCGGCATTTCCGTTATTAAAAACCGTCAGGGAGCGCCTTGACCGCTTCTGCGGCGGTACGTTTGAGGCAGTCCGTGACGGTTCGAGATCGGTGTTCCTCATCCGGATTCCGATCCGGCAGGAGGATGAAGACTCAGCGGCGTCTGCGCCGTCCGCGGCGGATCCGGTTTAACTGACGTTCATAATCTCCGTTTCGCAGCAGCTCATACAGAATCAGCTGTGAGAAGGTCGATACAGGGCAGGAGTAAAATCCTGCCTTTTCATGTAATGCAGGAAGGAGGGATTCCGGAAGGATCATGAAACCGATCCGGATCGAGGGTGCAATCGTACGGGAGAAGGTACTGATATAGACTACCTGATGATATTCTGAGGTTCCGAAAATGGTATCTGCGGGTTTTCCGGACAGCGTGAATTCACTGTCATAATCATCTTCGACAAGTACCGCATTGCGTTCTGTCGCCCAGGAAAGATACTCTCTGCGCTTGGAGGCATCCGCACTGATACCGGTCGGCCAGCTGTGATAAGGGGTGATGTGAAGAACGGAGGCTTCGGAACGCTTCAGCTCACTGCTCAGAATTCCGTTGCGTCCCATCTTCAGCGGATCAATGGTTACGCCGCTGGCCTGATAGACCTTGCGGATGATTTCATAGGACGGGTCTTCAATGCCGTAAATCCGGTCCCGCCCGAGGATATTTACAAGGATGCCGTAAAGATATTCCGCACCGCTTCCGATGACGATCTGTTCCGGCGTGACGGAAATTCCGCGGCTCGCAAGAAGATGCGACGCAATTGCGGAACGAAGCTGAGGCAGACCGGCAGAAGGGCTCTTAACCAGAATTTCTTCCTGATATTCACTCAGTACTCTGCGGATTGTACGGGCGATTACACTGAACGGGAATACATCATCAGAAAGCTGTACTTCCATTTCGGTGACGGAGGACGCTTCCTCATGCACTGCAAGCATGCTGTCTTCCCGATAGGTCACAAATATTCCGGAACGCTCCCGTGTTTCGATATATCCTTCCTCATCGAGCAGTTCGATTGCATGTTCGACCGTGACAAGCGAAAGGTCATACTGTGCCGCGAGCGAGCGCTTGCTTGGAAAGCGGCTTCCATAGGGAAATGCGCCTTCGGTGATCCGCTGACGGAGGATCTGATAAAGGGTAAGATATGCAGGTTTTCTGGGTTTCATCTGGTCTTTTTAAAAACCTCCTGTTGCTTATTCTGATAATACCATTGCATACATGTATGAAATGCGTACAGTTGATGCACAGATGACATTAAATTCATATTTTATGCGCGAATTCCGGTGTGCAAGCATATAATGTACGCATGAGAAAAGCACTGATGATCGGATCGACAGTTGCGGACGTAATGATCCGTGTTGATCACCTTCCTGCGCTGGAAGAAGATGTAAACCCCTATGGACAGACAGTAGCCCTTGGCGGATGCTGTTATAATGCCGCGAATGTCCTGTCTCTGTACGGTCTTCCGTTTACGCTGTTTTCACCGGTAGGGACCGGTGTGTTCGGAACCTTTGTGAAGAACCGGCTGGAAGAGAGAGGAATTGAACCTGTTCTGTGTCCAAATGAAGAAAACGGCTGCTGTTACTGCATTGTGGATGCGCAGGGGAACCGTACCTTTATGGCAGTACACGGTGCGGAATATCGGTTTAAAAAAGAATGGCTTGATGCTCTGGACAGCAAGACTTATACGGATGCGTATGTGTGCGGGCTGGAACTGGAAGAAGAAACCGGTGTTCATATTGTGTCCTTTCTTCAGAACCATCCGGAACTTCAGATCTTCTTTGCGCCGAGTTCCAGGATTCTTGCGGTACCGGATGATCGGATGGATGCGGTTCTTGCATGTCACCCGATCCTGCATCTTAACCGCAGAGAATCGGTTTCATGGCTCATGAAACGAGGGTATCTGAATGATCCGGAAGTGACATCCGAGAAGCTTACCGAACTGCTGTATGCACGTTCCGGCAACACGGTGATCATGACGGATGGTGTAAAAGGTGCCTATGCATTTGACGGGAGACAGCACTATTTTGAACCGGCTGTACCGGCGAATGCAGTAGATGGCACCGGAGCCGGTGACTGTCATATTGGCACGATCATTTCCTGCTCGATGCTTGGAAAAAGTCTTGCGGAATCACTGAAGATTGCGGCGGTAAATTCTGCCGCTGTGGTAAGCATTCCGGGCGCAGCTTTGACGAAAGAAGCATTTGAATCCTGCCGGTAAACGAACGCATCGTACAGGTACTTTATTAATTTTTGTTAATTTATCGTACGAAACGAAAAAAGGGTATATAATCTTTTCTAACGGGGAGGATAAGATGAACATAATACAGAAAACATGCACAGCAGCGGCTGGTGCCATGCTCGTTATGATGAGCACAATTGCACCGGTTGCGGCTGACGGCTACTGGGTCGATGGTTACTGGGATGATGCATCACAGACATGGATCGAGGGCAGATGGGTCGAAACCGGCGGCGGACAGCAGAGCTGGAACGGCGGCTGGTCTGCAGGGCCGTATCAGGAATATGCCAATGGTGCAGTCATCAACTATGACGCAAACGGCAACCGTACCTCTACAGTTGTCACAAATGTACCGGTTTATTCCCAGAGAAACGGCGCCTGGGCAGGTGTGACAATCGGCTCCGGCGGAAACTTCGGCTCGACCGGATGTGTGCCTACTGCACTTGCTGTTATCATGAATCACTTCGGAATCGGCGGCTCACCGCTTGACTTCGGATATACACTGAATGCTTACGGAAATTACAATTCCGCCTACGGACACGGAACGGACAGCGGAGGACTGCTGAACGTCGGTGCAGCGTACGGACTCGGTGTACGGGCATTCTCCGATTATGACACCATGTACTATGAACTGTCCCGCGGCAAGCTGGTTGCGGCATGCATCGGAGGCAACTCTGCTTACACACACTGCGTGGTTCTCTATGGTCTTGACGCAAACGGCAACACAACTGTTTCTGACCCGATGGGCTACAGCTACCGCACAAACATTGCCGGTATTGTTAACAACATGTCCTACAATCCGATTGACTGGACAGCCGGCGGACCGTTCGTATCCTTCGGCTACGAGTGGTAATGATCAGTTTCTTCTAAGATGCGGATCCGTCCGCATCTTTTTTTGTTCCGTTATTGTGCATTGAAGTTTTACATCGGTTGTTCTACAATGTCGGTATTGCGTAGAAAGGGAAGCAGTAGCCGGAAATCACTGCCTGGAAGAGAGCTGCCGTATGGTGAAAGGCAGCGGAGTGAAACGGTGAACTCATCCCCCGAGCAACCGCTTCTGCAGCGTTAACGCAGAAAAGCAAAGCGCCCGGGATTATTTCCGGGAACTAAGGTGGTACCGCGTGAACAACGTCCTTAGACTGAGGACGTTTTATTTATCTGAAAACAGGAGAAAAGATTATGGCATACAACCACAAGAAAACAGAAGAAAAGTGGCGCAAGTACTGGGAGGAAAACAAGACATTCCGGACCGATGTCTGGAATTTTTCCAAACCGAAATTCTATGCGCTCGACATGTTTCCGTATCCGAGCGGAGCGGGTCTGCATGTCGGACATCCGGAAGGCTATACCGCTACGGATATTGTCTCCCGTAAGAAGCGCATGGAGGGATACAACGTCCTGCATCCGATGGGATTCGATTCCTTCGGTCTTCCTGCAGAACAGTATGCGATCAATACGGGAAATCATCCCGATGAGTTCACAAAGAACAATATCGGCATCTTTACCCATCAGCTGAAGAACATCGGCTTCTCCTATGACTGGGACCGCCAGGTTTCCACATGTGATCCGTCGTTCTACAAATGGACACAGTTCATCTTCAAGCTCCTGTTTGAGGACGGTCTTGCGAAATGTGTCGACATGCCGGTCAACTGGTGTGAAGAACTCGGAACCGTGCTTGCCAATGATGAAGTCATTGACGGAAAGAGTGAGCGCGGCGGATACCCGGTTGTCCGCAAGAACATGAAGCAGTGGGTCATCGACATCGTCAAGTATGCTGAGCGTCTGCTGGAAGGTCTGGATGAAATTGACTGGCCGGAAAGCACAAAGGAAATGCAGCGCAACTGGATTGGCAAGTCCATCGGCGCCCATGTGACGTTTGCAGTAAAGGATCATGATGAAAGCTTTACCGTATTTACCACACGGTGCGACACGCTGTTTGGTGCGACGTATTGCGTACTTGCGCCGGAACACAAGCTGGTGGATCTGATCACGACGCCGGAACAGAAGGCCGCAGTGGATGCCTATGTAAAGGAATGCTCCACCAAATCCGATCTTGAGCGTACCGAACTGAACAAGGACAAGACCGGTGTATTTACCGGCGCATATGCCATCAATCCGGTCAACGGAAAGGAAATTCCGATCTGGATCAGCGACTATGTACTCGCAACGTACGGAACCGGTGCCATTATGGCAGTTCCTGCACATGATACCCGCGACTATGAATTTGCAAAGAAGTTCGGTCTCGAGATCATTCCGGTACTGGAAGGCGGCAATGTTGAAGAAGAAGCTTACGTGGAAGACGGTCTCCACATTAACAGCGGATTCCTGAACGGAATGAACAAGGAAGATGCGATCAATGCCATGACCGCATGGCTGGAAGAAAAAGGCCTTGGGCAGAAAAAGATCAATTACCGTATCCGTGAGTGGATCTTTGCACGTCAGCGTTACTGGGGTGAACCGATTCCCATTGTTCATTTTGACAATGATGAGATGGTTGCACTTCCGCTTGATCAGCTGCCGCTGATTCTGCCGGAGCTCGATGACTACAAACCTTCCGCAAGCGGCGCATCTCCGCTCGAAAAAGCGACGGACTGGGTCAATGTGGAACTTGACGGCAGAAAGGGAAGACGTGAGACAAGCACCATGCCGGGCAGCGCAGGTTCTTCCTGGTACTTCCTGCGTTACATCGATCCGCACAATGATAATGCGATTGCTGACCCGAAACTGCTTGAGCACTGGATGCCGGTCGATCTGTATGTCGGCGGACCGGAGCATGCGGTCGGGCATCTGCTGTACAGCCGCATGTGGAACAATTATCTCTACGACAAGGGATATGTACCGGTAAAGGAACCGTTCAAGAAGCTCGTTCATCAGGGTATGATTCTCGGTGCCAACGGCATCAAGATGGGTAAGCGTTATCCGGAATTCATCGTTGATCCGAATGTGATCGTTGAACAGTACGGTGCGGATACACTGCGTCTCTATGAAATGTTCATGGGACCGCTGGAAGCCTCTAAGCCATGGAGTGAACAGGGTGTTGAAGGTTCCCGCAAGTGGATCGAGCGTGTATGGCGCCTGTGCATGGAGATGCCTGAGAAGATCACAACCGATCCGACACCGGCGCTTGATTATGTCTATAACTGCACGATCAAGAAAGTCACCGAGGATATTGATACACTGAACTTCAACACCGCGATCAGCCAGATGATGATCTTCATCAACGACTGCTATAAGGCAGAGAAGGTCAACCGGGATATGATCATCAACTTCATCAAGGTGCTGAGCCCGTTCACACCGCATATGTGTGAAGAAATCTATCAGAGCTACACCGGTGCGGATACGATTGCCTATGAGGCATGGCCGACCTATGATGAGGCAAAACTTGTTATGGAACATGTGACAATCGTTGTTCAGGTCAACGGCAAGGTACGTGCGAAGTTTGAATATGACAAGGATGCACCGGAAGCGGATGTCCGTGAGGCTGCACTTGCACAGGAGGGTCTCAAGCCGTTCCTGGAAGGAAAAACCGTGCGCAAGGTCATTGTTGTCCCGAATAAAATCGTCAATATTGTCGCAAACTGAAATCCTTACAGTCAGCCCGTCCAAGAGACGGGCTGATTTTATGAATCTCGTCCGGATTCAACGTTTCCCGACAGGCTGATTTTTAGTATAATTTCCAATGGATATGAATGAATTTAAAGTGACGATTGATCAGTTTGAAGGACCGCTGGATCTGATGCTTCATCTGATCAAGGAAAAAGAACTCGATTTATTTGATCTCGATGTGAATATTCTGATGGATCAGTATGTAGCCTATCTCAATGCGATGAGTGAAATGCATCTTGAAGTGGCGAGTGAGTACCTTGTGGAGCTTGCGGAACTGATTGAATTCAAATCAAGGAAGCTGCTTCCGCGTGACAACAGTGAACTTGAAGATGAATACGAAGAAGATCCCAAGGACCGGCTTGTCCGAAGACTGCTTGAGTACCAGCAGTTCAAGGAGATTTCTGCTTCGTTCGGACGGATGTATGAAGAGCGGCAGGAAATGCTTTCCAAACCGGTATCCGGAATTATCGACGAATGGGCGAATACGGAACCGGATGATTCTCACTATGAAGGAAATCCGTATGATCTGATGCGTGCCATGCAGAAGGTTCTGATGCGAATTCAGCTTCAGAAACCGATTGAGACGAAGTATACGCATCGTGAGATCTCCATGGAAGACCGTGAGCTGGAAGTCCGGGCAAAGCTTGACCGCCTGCCGGAAACCTTCCGGTTTGAAAACCTGCTTGATGACTGCACGGATATGCCGATGTTTATCGCCACATTCCTTGCGGTGCTGGATCTTGCACGGCTGCATACACTGGTTTTTACTGTGGATGAGAATGATGTAATCTGGTTTTCCAGAGGGACGGGAATGGCATGAGCGAAAAAGATATTGAACTGAATAATCCGGATGTGTTTGCCCAGCCGGCAGAACTGTCTGAGATCGCGCATAACGAAGCGGAACCGGAAACAGAAGAAACACAGGAACCGGTTTTGGAAGAACATGCGGAAGGTGAAGAAACCGAAGGGCATGTGAACTTTATTGAAGCGGATGGAGATCTGCAGAAAGAAGAGATGCAGACGGAAGAGCCGCAGCCGGAAGAGGCGAAGGCGGAAGAACAGACCGAAGAACCGGCAGAAGATGCTCCTGCCGCAGAAACAGATCTGATCGATGACAACAGCCGGGAGATGAATGAAGAACAGGTGGAACAGCTTTCGCTGCTGGATGGCCAGCTGCCGCATCTCGAGGCCGCAAATGCACCGGATCCGCGCAAGGCGAAGGCGGTTCTTGAAGGACTGCTGTTTATTACCGGTGATGAGGGAGTGACTGCCGAACAGGCTGCCACTGCGCTCGATATTACCCCGGAACTTGCGGCAGAGTACTTTGATGAACTGATGGAAGAGTATACCGATGACAACCGCGGCATTGAAATTGCAAACTATGCCGGTACCTATCGGTTTTTGTCCAAGGCGTTTGTCTTTGATTATGCAAAGCGTCTGTTCCAGATCACCAAGACAGCACAGCTTTCCCAGGCAGCGCTTGAAACGCTTGCGATTATTGCCTATAAGCAGCCGATTACCCGTGTTGAAATTGAAGAA
This sequence comes from Solobacterium sp., assembly GCA_017419465.1. GTDB lineage: Bacteria > Bacillota_I > Bacilli_A > Erysipelotrichales > Erysipelotrichaceae > Bulleidia. The sequence continues at coordinate 14,190 of JAFOLE010000231.1, forward strand.
ATCCGCGGCGTCGGCGCAGATATGATGCTGCGGAAACTCATGGCGCGGGATCTGATCCGTGAAAGCGGACGTTCTGAAGCTGCCGGACGGCCGATCCTGTATGAGGTGACCGAAGAATTCATGAATTCCTTTAAACTGCTCAGTCTGAAGGAACTTCCGGAGCTTCCGAGCTTCAATAACGACGAAGAAAGTGAAGAACTGTTCAATCAATGAAAGGGAAACGACTGATCGCTGTGATCACCGCACTGGCCTTATCCGCATGCGGCGGTTCAGCTGAGAAAAAAGGAGAAGATGCCGAAGGGTTCGAAGAACCTGCGCCGTATGCGTGCCGGGTGCTGGATTTTTATGATTATTCCCAGCCGGTTCCGTGGAGTGGAGAAATCGAGGATACCTATTTCAGCGATGTACTGCTCGCGGGTGATTCCCGCATGGGCGCCATGTATCTCTGGGGATCGCTTGAAAATGCGCAGGTGGAATATGTTACATCCCTTAATCTCTGGCTCATTGATACAATGAAGCTGGATAATCACGAGGATGATGCGACCATGATGGATGTTCTGTCGACAACAGACAAAAACAACATCTATCTGCTCTTCGGAATCAATGAGATCCGCAATCCGGAATCCTATTTTGACAGCTGGGCTTATGAACAGTATCAGAGTATTCTGACGATGCTGCGGGAGAATAATCCGGATTCGGATATCTATATCATGTCGACCTATCATCCGCGCAGTATTACCGGCCTTCCGGAACCTGAACTGAGTGAACATCTGAAGTGGGTAAATACAAGACTTGCAGATCTTGCCCATAAGAACTATATGTATTATCTCGATCTCGACAACGGCATGACCGATGAAGAAGGACTCATTCGGGATGAGTATGTCGGCGACGGTCTTCATTTCGGACCGACGGGTACGCGTGCTCTCGAAGAATATATCAAAACACATGTGGTAAGGAGGAGTGTTTATGTTAAAGAAGTTTGTGAGTAGTATTCTGTGCATTCTGCTGCTGGCAGGATGCGGATCATCCACATCTGCAGGTCAGGCTGCTTCCGCACAGGCGGAATCCATTGTTTCGCAGCTGAATCTTTCCGACAAGATGGATAAGGTGGAAGACCGCATTATAAAAGGGCTCTTCTTCTTTGAAGAAGGAACCCTGAAGGACAGTTCTGTCTACATTGCCAATGACAAGAGTGCGGACATCGTTGCTGTATTCCAGTCCGATGACACTGCGGCAGTAAAGGATAAGATCAATACCTATCTTGCGACTGCGAAAGAGCAGATGCAGAACTACTATCCGGATGAAGTATTCAAGATCGACAACGCAATCGTTCAGGAAGCAGGAGACAAGGTCGTCCTGATCGTAACGAACGATATAGAAAACGCACGTAAGATTGCGGAATCAGTCCTCAGTTCGAAGTGACGGTTTCAGCAGTTTGAAGTGATTCCGTCTGGTTTCCAGGTAACCGGCTCTTGCCAGTGCAGAGAGTTCTGCGCTCATTGCGGACCGTTCTACGGACAGGTAATCCGCAAGCTGTTTCCGGTCAAACGGAATATCAAATTCATCACTGTTATGACGAAGAGCTTCTTTCGAGAGAAACGAGAGAAGTTTTTCTTTTGTGCTCATACGGTCAAGATCAGACAGTCGGGTATATAACTGCAGGTTCTTGCGTGCAAGTTCCTTCATGAAACTCTGAATCAGGATCGTATTGCTGGTATGGGTTTCATCAAGCCGAAGAATTTCACGGATATTGAACCAGAGAATGACAGAGGACTCCACAGCCGTATAGTTATGAATCGTTACGGTTCCGCTGACGGCATTGTTTTCCAGCAGCAGCATGCCGCTCTTCAGCGTATCGATATGATGTTCTCGTCCCCAGAAGTCATACTCATACATATTCAAGGTTCCTTCCAGAATCAGACCGACACGCCGTACACGACGGCCTGCGGTAACCGCAACCTGTCCGGCACGATAAAATTTCAACTGGGAATCCAGCTGTTCCAGGAGCGGCTCAAGGTCTGTTTCCGGTACTTTTCGAAACAGTTTTGATTTATGAATCGTCTTCAGATAATCAGTCATGGCACCTCGTTTCAAGATGTTGGAATTCCAACATCGTTGTGATTGTGTTCATCGTATCACGTTGAAATGTTGCCTTTCAAACTATTTTTTGTGTCAGTTAATGCCGCGATTGTATTGAACCCGCATGGTTATGCGAAAATATTCATCTTTAAATTTGTATTCCTTATGATACAATGTGGACTCGTTAGGAGAACCGGATTATGATTGATCGTTATTCACGCAAACCGATGAGGGATTTATGGAGTGAGGACGCAAAGTTTCAGGCATGGCTCGAAGTTGAAATTCTGATTGACGAGGCATGGTCCAAACTCGGCCTGATTCCGGAAGAAGATGTCCGCCTGATTCGTGAAAAGGCAACCTTTACAACCGATCGCATTCTCGAAATTGAAGAGACTACGCATCACGATGTAGTCGCATTTACCCGCTGTGTCAGTGAGTCACTCGGCGAAGAGAAAAAATGGATTCATTACGGTGTCACCAGCACGGACGTTGTGGATACCGCATACGGCTATCGATTCCGCAAGGCAAATGAGATTCTTGAAGAAGATATCCTTGCCTTTATGGAAATTCTGAAGAATAACGCATTGAAATATAAGGATACCGTCATGATGGGACGCACGCATGGTGTTCATGCGGAGATCACAACATTCGGCATGAAATTTGCGCTCTGGTATGAAGAGATGAAGCGCAACCTGGAACGGTTCCATGCAGCCCGCAAGGATGTGGAGTGCGGAAAGATCTCCGGTGCGGTTGGAACATTTGCGAATATTCCGCCGTTTGTGCAGGACTATGTATGCGAGCATCTCGGCATTGAGAGCGCCGCAATTTCCACACAGATTCTGCAGCGAGACCGTCATGCCCATTACTTCAGCGTACTCGCGCTGATCGGATCCTCGCTGGAACAGATGGCAATGGAAATCCGTCACCTGCAGAGAACCGAAGTCCGGGAAGTGGAAGAACGCTTCCGCAAGGGACAGAAGGGAAGCAGCGCCATGCCGCACAAGCGCAATCCGATCGGTTCGGAAAACATCTGCGGATGTTCAAGAGTGCTGCGCGGATATATGGTTACCGCATACGAGGATGTGCCGCTCTGGCATGAGCGTGATATCTCCCATTCCAGTGCAGAGCGCATTATTGCGCCGGACGCAACCGCACTGCTTGACTACATGCTGACGCGTTTCGGAAAGATTCTGAACGATCTTACGGTCTTCCCGGAGAATATGAAGGCCAACATCTGGAAAACAAACGGTGTTATCTTCAGCCAGCGGTTCATGCTGAAACTGGTCGAAAAGGGATGGAGCCGTGAACAGGCATATGATACGGTTCAGCCGCAGGCAATCAAGGCCTGGGAAAACAATCTTGATTTCCGTACACTGATGGAAGGACTGCCGGAAGTTACTGCAGTTCTTACTCCGGAAGAAATCGACGACTGCTTTGATACCTCATATCATACCCACCGGATTGATGAGATCTATCATCGCGTCGGATTACTCTGAAATCATGTCAAATTAAAAATGGTGAAGCTCAGCTTCACCGTTTTTAGTCGTGTGTCGGGCATGACACATCTCCAGCTGGTGAAAGTCCAGCCACAGGTTTTTACCGCCAAGTGTAGTGAACCCCAAGTCGAAAGCAGTAATGCCGGGATGAAGGAAGGGGCTAGCGAAACTTCCGAGCCTACGCACAGAAACCTGATGAGGCTAAATGGTGGATGAGGCTGCGATTCAAGCCGAAGTCCAAAAGGTAAACGTAAAACCAAGACAGTAAATCAGGAGGTTGTGGAAGAAAGAAGGAGATGTGCCTTACCCCGAGAGATCCTGCGGCAGACCTTTTTCGGCCGGCTTTACCATATCTGTTTTAAAGCGTCTGGACTTAACCGTCCGCAGGATCTCTCGGGGTA
>JAFOLE010000232.1 GCA_017419465.1 Solobacterium sp.
TCAAACAGCTTTTCATTGCGGAATGCATAGATTCCGGTATTGATTTCATGTACGGCAGCCTCTTCCGGACTGCAGTCCTTGAACTCCACGATGCGCAGTACATCGCCGTTTTCATTGCGGATCACACGGCCGTATGCGCCGGCATCCGGCAGAGAAACGGTCAGCACCGCCATATCCGCCCGCTCAATGGAGTCATACAGTGCCGTCAGGGTTTCCGGCTGGATCGTTGCGGCGTCGCCGTTGACAACGAGGGTTGCGCCGGTCTCCCCGCGCAGCTGTTCCGCCTGCATTACCGCATGTCCGGTTCCGAGCTGCGGTTCCTGCACGGCAAACTCACACATGCCGTTCAGCGCAGCCTCCACCTTTTCCCGGCCATAGCCGACCACGGTGACGATACGTTCCGCACCGCATTTTCTGAGATTTTTAACAATTACTTCTGCCATCGGCATATCTCCGACCTTGTGGAGTACCTTCGGCAGGTCGCTGTGCATGCGGGTTCCTTTTCCCGCCGCAAGGACAATCGCATTTCGCATAAACTGAAATCCTCCGCTCCTTATTATATAGAAAAAGCAGTTTTCCGTGAAACTGCTCAGAATTCGTGATTCTCTGAAAAAACCGTTTTGAAGAACCAGCGGCCAAGTCCATCTTCGGACACCGGGTAATCGGTCACGCAGTCCGCAGCGCTGCGGGCAGCTTCACTGCCGTTCAACAGACACACGCCAAGTCCGGCTTCCTTCATCATTCCGATATCATTCTCCATATCACCGCAGGCAATGACTTCTGTCGGCGCAATACCGGCATGCGTGCAGTATTTCCGCAGGGCACTGCCCTTGTCCACGCGCGGATCCATGAATTCAATGGTGCCGGGGAATGTGCGGACGGCTGTCCAGCGGGGATCCTTGTGTGCATCAATGACACGGTACAGTTCCTCTTCAATGGATACATCATAGTGAAATTCCAGCTTGCAGGCAGGTACCTTACATAATTCTTCCGGCGCCACAAACTCCACCCTGGATTTGTTTCGGCGGATAGAGGATTCCAGCTGCCGGTCCGTACGGGTGGCTTTTACAAAATCGTATCCATCCGCAAAAATGATCGCATTGACATCAAGATCCATCATGAAGCCAAGGATTTCACGCAGGGTATCCTCGTCCAGCATATATTCCCGTTCGATTTTATCGGTGTATTTGTCCCAGAGTTCTCCGCCGTTCATTCCGATCAGCACATCAAAGGAAAACCCGAGATCCCATACCTTTGCGCGGTCAAAGATCCGGTGATCCAGCGGCCGTCCGGTCGCAAGTCCGACATCCATGCCGGCCTCATGACACCGGATCAGTGCCTGCCGGGTCACTTCCATCGGCGGCTCTCCCTTTTTCGTGATCGTGCCGTCGATATCCGCAATCACTGTCCTGTATTTCATTTCCATACTGCTTACCACTCAATCTGACTCACATCCAGCGGATGTTCATTTATCTCATCGGACACGATATGTCCGCTCTTTACCCGGATCACCTGATCCGCCATCGGACAGATCGCAAGGTTGTGTGTCACCACGACCACGGTCATGCCATGTGTGTGACAGGTATCCTGCAGTAAATGCAGGATCTGCTTTCCCGTTTCATAGTCAAGGGCGCCGGTCGGCTCATCGCAGAGCAGAAGCTTCGGGTTCTTTGCGAGCGCCCGGGCAATCGAGACACGCTGCTGTTCACCGCCGGAAAGCTGGGCAGGAAAGTTATGCATGCGGGCTTCCAGTCCGACCTGGCGAAGCGTGGTTGCCGGATCGAGCGGCTTGGCGCAGATCTCCGTTGCCAGTTCCACATTTTCCAGCGTCGTCAGATTCTGCACGAGGTTGTAGAACTGAAAGACAAATCCGATATCAAAGCGGCGGTAGTCCGTCATCTGCCGCTCATTCATCTGATCGACACGCGTTCCGTCCACTTCAATCTCACCGGAGGTACATACATCCATTCCGCCGAGGATATTGAGAATCGTTGATTTGCCGGCACCGCTGGTACCGCAGATGATCACAAACGTCCCCTTCTCAATGGAAAAGCTGACGCCGTCAAGCGCCCGTGCTTCCACTTCCCCGGTCTTATAGATTTTCGAAACATTCCGAAAGTCGATATATGCCATTGCGTCCTCTTTCTGTTAAGAGATTATAAGAGAAAAGAACCGGTTCAGACAATCGGTACTCCAAATTCTATAGGGGACTAATCTGTGGGGGACCACTATGGGGGAACGGTGAAAAAATCTATGGGGGACACCTCCCGTTCTCTGTGAATTCCATAAATTCTTCAGGTTCCAATTATTTGTTCGGCACTAAAAAGACGAGATACCTTCAGCTCACAACTGTAGATACCTCGCCTTTTTTCTCCTTACTATTAGGAGTGACCAACTCTAGTAGAAAGGAGTTATATGCATGATTATACATCAGACATCA
>JAFOLE010000233.1 GCA_017419465.1 Solobacterium sp.
CTCCTTCAGAACGGCATTCTTACCAAGGATGATTACATCTGGATGACCGAATTTGAAAACTGGATGCTGATCGGGAATTCCATTTACAGCTACTATCTTGAAAAAACACTTTAATTACAGCGAAGACGCCTGAAACGGGCGTCTTTCTGGTCGGAGGCACAGTATGAGAAAGAAACTGAATCTGTATACGCATGACGGACAGTTCCATGCGGATGAGGTATTTGCGACCGCAATGTTTTCCCTGATGGCAGAGGAAATCAATGTTGTGCGGGGCGGGGATACCGAAATTCCGGAAAACACGGACGAATGGATCGTTTATGACATCGGTGGCGGAGAACTGGACCATCATACGCCCGAAAACAAGGAAGCCAACGGCACGCATCCCGGAACGAACATTCCCTATGCGGCGTGCGGTCTTGTCTGGCGGAAGTACGGACCGGAAATTCTCGAAGCACTGGATTGTGAGGAAAGTTATATTGAGCGGGTAATGACCCGGCTTGAGCGGACACTGATCCTCGGCATTGACGCCAGGGACAATGAATTCAATCCGGTGAATGCAGTGTTTGAAGGCATCCCGAATCTTACCGATCCGCAGAAAGAAGAGATTCTGCGTGCTGCCCGGAACAGTCTTACCGTTACGGATATCATCAAGGATTTCAATCCGACCTGGAATTCCGATCTCGATCCGTATGAATGCTTTCTGGATGCCGTCTCCTTCGCAAAGGATATTCTGCTCAACCGTATTTACAGCATCATGTCGAGCATCGATGCACGGGACTTCGTCCTGCGGGCAATTGACTATTCCGCAAACCACATCATGATCATGGACCGGTTTGCGCCATGGGAAGGTGTCCTGTACGGACAGAAAAGCAATCCCAAGGCGAATGACATCTGGTATGCGATTTATCCTGCCGCAAGGGGCGGATGGAATCTGCAGTGTGCCAGAATGAGCTCGGAAGACCGCAATACGTTCCGTCATCCGCTGCCAAAGGAATGGCTTGGTCTGCGCGGTGAGGAACTGCAGAAGGTGACCGGCGTTCCGACGGCGCAGTTCTGCCATGTGTCAGGGTTTCTGTGCGGTGCGGATACGGAAGAAGACATTCTCGATCTTGCGCGCATGGCATGTGAATAAAAAAAGGAGGCACGAAGCCTCCTGTACGATATGGACTCAGGACAGAGACGCGAGTACTTCCTTCATTTCGGGAACGGAAGAGCTTGCGCCTTTTCTTGTGACGGAAATGGATGCGGCTTTGGACGCAAGGCGGAGTGCATCCTGTACGGGCACGCCGTCCGCCAGGGAACCGATCAGGAATCCGGTGAAGGTATCTCCGGCGCCGACCGTATCCACTGCTTCGACAGGATATGACTCCTGCGAATAGGTTCTGCCTTTATGAATGGCAACACTGCCTTTTGAGCCGAGCGTAATCACAATCATCGCATTGGGATAGCGCTTCGCAAGATCACTCAGCGGATCCTTTGCATAATCACTGAGCACAGCCGCTTCATCTTCATTCAGCAGGAAAAGATTCACATAGCCAAGCGGCATCTTCAGCACCGACTCATTCATCGGGGAAGGATTCAGTGCGATGATCATTCCGATATCATGCGCGCGTTCAATCAGATACGGCAGTTCGGAGATTTCATTCTGCAGAATCAGCCAGTCGCCCCGTACAAAGCGGGAGAGCACGTCGTCAATGTGCTCACGTGTGATTGCCTGATTGGCGCCGCCGTCCAGGACAATGCAGTTTTCGCCGGACGGAGTGACCTGAATAAAGGCACTTCCGCTTGGGGTATCTTCCAGGATACGGACAAACTCCGTGCTTACGCCTGCACTCTGCAGGGTGTCGAGCAGAATCTGACCGTCCTGCTTACCGACGGCACCCGCATGATAGACATGCGCACCGCTTTTTGCCAGCGCAACCGACTGGTTCAGACCCTTGCCGCCGCAGGCAGTCATCCGGCTGAAGGAAGCTTCTGTTTCACCGGGTTTTACGAAATGTTCCACATGATACGTATAGTCGAGGTTCAATGATCCGAAATTCAACAGTTTCATGATAAAAACTCCTTAAATTCATTATATCTGCCGGATTCTTTCTGTGCGAGGGAAGATACCGTTCGTTGAACGGTGCCTGCGGTTAAGGTATAATTTCGATGTTTGAGTAACAGTACAGGGACGTCCTGCGGACGTCTCTTTCACAAAAAAAGCCAGAGGAGGCAGAATCATGATCAGACTCTATAACACAAAGACGCTTTCGGTCGAGGAATTCAAGCCGATCAAGGAAGGCGAGGTAAGCATGTATGTGTGCGGCCCGACCGTATACAACTTCGCGCACATCGGAAATGCGCGTCCGATGGTCGTATTTGATGTTCTGAAACGTCTGTTTGAGGCGGAGGGATACAAGGTTACCTACGTCTCCAACTTCACGGATGTCGATGACAAGATCATCAATAAGGCGGCAGAGGAAGGCGTTGGGGAAGATGTGATTGCCGAGCGCTACATTGATGCCTATCAGGCAGTGCGCAGCCAGCTGAATACCGAGCTGCCGGATATCACGCCGCGTGTTACGGAAACCATGGATCAGATCATCGAGTTCATCGATGAACTGGTAAAGAGCGGACACGCCTATGTAGTCAACGGCGATGTCTACTTCGCGGTAGACAGTGTTCCGACCTACGGTGAAATCTCTCACCAGCATCTTGATGACCTTGAGGCCGGTGCCCGTATTGAAGAGAATGATCAGAAGAAGAATCCGTTCGACTTTGCGCTCTGGAAGAAGACCGACAAGGGAATCAAGTGGAACTCTCCGTGGGGCGAAGGACGTCCGGGATGGCATACCGAATGTGTTGTCATGATCAACAACAACCTCGGACCGAAGATCGATATTCACGGCGGCGGAATGGACCTCCGTTTCCCGCACCATGAAAATGAGGCAGCCCAGCAGGAAGCACTTCACCACAATTCGCTTGCCAACTACTGGATTCATAACGCGATGGTCAACATCAACGGCGAGAAGATGTCCAAGTCCCTCGGCAATACGCTCTGGGCGAAGGATGTCGTGGAAAAGCTCGGCACAAATCTGACCCGCTGGCTGATGTCTTCCGTGCATTACCGCAAGGAACTCAACTTCTCCGATGAGACGATTGAAACGGCACGGAAAGAACTCGACAAGGTCATGACACCGGTCCGTCAGGCAATGATTAAATCCGCGCTTGCCGGAGAGGATATCTCCGGTATGTGCGATGAAGCCGCATACCGTGAATTCCTTGATCAGCTGGATGATGACATGAACACACCGAACGCATACACCGTGATCTTTGAGACCGTCAAGAAGCTCAACACTTCACTGCGTCAGCGTGAGATCGACTGGAATACTGCGGGAGCTGCCTGCGGTGCAGTTGTGAAGATGCTGGGAGTGCTCGGCATCACCGTTCCTGTGATCACCGTCACCGATGAAGACCGGGAACTCTTCGCAAGATGGAATGCGGCCAAAGCCGCAAAGGACTTTGCGGCAGCGGATGAATGCCGCGCAAAGCTGATTGAGAAAGGCCTGATCTGATGCGTCCGGATGAACATTCCGGAAGAACGCTCGCCTATCTCGGCGATGCGGTATGGTCCCTCAAAGCCCGCGAGTATCTGATTGACAGGGGATACGGAACCGGGCGGCAGCTTCAGTCCAAAACAATCAAGCTCGTCAGTGCGAAAGCACAGGCAAAGGTATATGACACCCTGCATGAAGAAGGCTGGTTTACGGAACAGGAAGAGGAGATCTTCCGCCGCGGCCGCAACGACAATGCGGGTTCTGTCCCGAATCACACCGATGTGCTGACCTATCGCCGGTCCACCGGAATTGAGGCGGTCATCGGATGGCTTCGGCTGGAAGGAAACGATGCACGGATTGATGAACTGTTCATGCGTGCGACAGAAATTACAGGAGTAATATGACACAGATATTGTACGGAAGACAGGTTGTCCGTCAGGTGCTGAAGGAAAACCGCAAGGTTCGCAAACTGTACCTGCAGTCCCCGATGCCGGAACTGGAAGCGCTGGCGAAGAAAGCCGGTGTTCCGGTGGTGCTTACGGACCGGAAAAAACTGAACCGGATCACCGAGAGTGAACATCATCAGGGCGTTGCGGTGGAAATCGAACCGTATGAAACCGTCTCGCTGGATGAACTGATCCGCGGAAAAAAAGGACAGTACGGATTCCTCATCATGCTGGATGAACTGGAAGATCCGCATAACCTCGGTGCCGTGCTGCGTACCGCAGATGCGGTCAATGCCGACGGCGTGATTATCAAGAAGACCCACAGCGCGGGCCTGACCCCCACGGTCGCAAAGGTCAGCGCAGGCGCCATTGATACGGTAAAGGTGGCGGCGGTCACCAACCTGACCAATGCATGCAAGGAACTCAAGAAACAGGGTTACTGGATCGTCGGCGCCGATATGGACGGTGTGGACTACCGGACGCTGAACTACGACTTTCATGCCGTGCTTGTCATCGGAAATGAAGGAAAAGGCATCTCCCGTCTGGTACGGGAAAACTGCGATCACATCGTCAGTCTGCCGATGCGGGGAACGATCTCTTCCCTGAACGCTTCGGTATCTGCCGGCATCCTGATGTACGGCATCGACGCAAAGCGCAATCCGATTCAGTGACAGTGCCGCTGTCCTGAACTGACACTGTAAATCATTTATAAACCTCCGGAAGAAACTCCAGAATTCAACCGATTCTGAGCGCGGTCCGGAGGTTTTTGAATGCCGTGTTTTCACGCGCTGTGCAGTGTCTTTTTGGTTATTCACATACGCTGTGGACGGGCTGTGCATGAATTGGGTACAAATCCGAACAACTTGTTGAGAGACCGGAAAACATGTGGAAAAAACACCGCCGGATGGATGCTAGAGTGTTACTGCATTCAAAGCAAAACATCAGGAGGTGAATGAAATGGCGGCAAATACATATGAACTTCTGTATATGATCCGCATGAAGAACGCGGAAGCGATGGAGGAACTGTTTGAGGTATTCCGCCGCTGCATTGACGCGGAGATCGCAGTGCAGATCTCCAGGTATCAGGTACTGCGTACATTCCGTGACGATCTGACGATTGAGGGACAGGTTGGAATCGTGCATGCGGCGGAGTGTTACCGGGAATCCCCGGCATGCAGGTTCACGTCGTTTGCGACCATTGTTATACATCGAAGGATCCGGCAGGCCGCAAAGCATTTCCGGCTTGCGGCGGCGGAACACGGACTGAACCCGCTGTCACTGGATCTGAGTGATACGGATATGAGCGCAGGATTCACCAACCTTATTCCGACGAAGGACAGACTCAGTGATCCGGAGTTCCATCTTTACTACAACGAGGCAAAGCGGCGGATGAAGCGTGCCGTACGGAAACTGAACCCGATGGAGCGCAAAGTTCTGTATACCTGGACCGAAGGCGGCAGCTATGTGATGAAGGCAGAGCGGCTTGGAATGACATACCGGCAATATGAGGGAAAACTCGGCCGCATCAAGCGTAAGGTGCTTGCGGCGGTAAATGATGACGTTGTTTCAAAATCCATGCGGGAAATGACATCGGCTGTTCTATAATGTGCGTGTTAAGGAGACATGCATATGGGCATCACGGTAATCGGAGCGGTATTCATTGATATCAAGGGGTTTCCTCTTGCGCAGTATATTCCCGGCGGAAGAAACGTCGGAAATGTGGTCCAGGTGCACGGCGGTGTCAGCCGGAATATTGCGGAGGATATCGGAAATGTCAATCTGAAGCCAAATTTCCTGAGTGCCGTGGATGATTCCGGCACAAGCGCAGACGTACTCGAACGCCTGCAGGAACACGGAGTGTGCACGGACTATATCGTCAAGGAAAAGGACGGACTTGGAATCTGGCTGGCGATCTTCGATAATCACGGTGATGTGACCGCGTCCATCTCCAAGCGGCCGGACCTCATGCCGCTGCGGAAGCTTCTGCTTGAAAAGGGCGAAGAGATCTTTCAGAACTCCGACAGTATCGCACTTGAGATCGATCTCGAAGAGGAGGTTCTGGAAGTGGTGTTTGATCTTGCGGAACAGTATCAGAAACCGGTATTTGCGGCAGTCTCCAATATGTCCATTGCGATGGAACGCAGAAACTATCTGAGCAGGGTTGCGTGTCTGGTATGCAACCAGCAG
>JAFOLE010000234.1 GCA_017419465.1 Solobacterium sp.
AAATCCATTCAGCAGATTCATAGAAACTGCAACCAGAGAATAGACCGCGCCTTTTTTTAATACTGTAAACAGAGGACTTGTCGGCTGCAGCACCTGCGGCATCCCCGGAATAAACATACTCAGGTTTTCCAGTATGGTCACAATCAGCAGGAGGAGGCAGATGTAGCCTGCCACGGCAAGTTTCCTCGAAGTACTTTTGTTATTACTTTGTTCCATAAGTTCCCGTCTTTCTCATAATATTCGGTGGGTACACAGATTCACGCGGCAAAATACCGCGGAATGCGCAGTGATTCGGTTTGGAAGATATCAGCTGACGCTGATCCGGATCCCGCATGAAATCTCGTAAGCGAGACTTGAATGCAGGAATGATCAGACCTTGTCTGTGGCGGCTTCCCCGAAAAGTCCCTGCGGCTTGAGAATCAGGATGACGATAAGCAGGGCAAAGGTGAAAGCGTCTGAAAACACGGACACATCCCATGAAGACGGCAGCCCCTTGATGATGGTCTCGCATATTCCGATCAGGAAAGCGCCAATCACGGCGCCGGGAATTGATCCGATTCCGCCGAACACCGCGGCGACGAACGCCTTGAGGCCCGGCATTGCTCCGGCCATCGGTGTGATTGCCGGATAGTTGGTAAAGAACAGGACTGAACCGACAGCGGCGAGCGCGGAGCCGATGATGAATGTCATGGAGATGACACTGTTGATTTTAATACCCATCAGGCGGCTGGTCTCAAAGTCCTTGGAGACCGCGCGCATGGCCATACCGATCTTCGTGCGGTCGATCAGCTGTGTCAGAAGGAAGACCAACAGCAGCACGAGGAGCGGCGTCAAAATGACGACCCACTTTGTGTGTGTCCCGAACACATTGATCGTACTTGAAAGGAACGGGATCGTCGGGTATGTCATGGGCTGTCCGCCAGTGATATAAGTCGCCGAGTTCTGGAGCAGATAACTGACGCCGATCGCGGAGATCATGACAGACATACGCGGAGCGTCCCGCAGCGGTTTATAGGCAACACGCTCGATAGTAAACCCCAGAGCGACAGTGACCAGAATGACTAACGGAATAGAAAGCGTAATCGGCATCACAGCCGTGAAATAGATTCCCATCAGGCCGGCTACCATGAAAACATCTCCGTGCGCAAAGTTAATCAGTCGGAGGATCCCGTAAACCAGTGTATACCCGATGGCAATCAGGGCGTATTGCCCTCCTACTGAAATTCCTGAGAGCAGGACAGAAATGACATATTCCATACTATTTTTCTCCAAAGCATGCGTAAGGCGCATGCAGTCGGCTCTGCCGCAGTCATGTAAAACGGACCGCAGTGCGGGATTCCGGGTGTCCCCCGGAGTAGACCGGCTCACATGACTGTACCAGAGCATTACTACGTCAGCGGCGCAGACTGCTGCGCCGCTGACCTTCATACATACAGTTCTATACAGGCTGTTTCAAGAAGTATTTCCTTCGAAATGTATTGACGGTCAAGATCAGTTTCCGGAACCGGTCTGAACCTTCTCAAATGCCCATGCGCCGTTCGCTGTGTCAGCGGTCTTGATATAAGCTGTATCACGCACAGCATCGCCGACTTCGTTAAATGCGATCGATCCGGAAA
>JAFOLE010000235.1 GCA_017419465.1 Solobacterium sp.
GACAGAAGACCGGATTCTTTCTCGACCAGAAGTATAACCGCCGGGCCATCTGGCCGATTGCGAAGGGACGGACGGTTCTGGATTGCTGCACACATACGGGAAGCTTTGCGATGAATGCCGCAAAAGCCGGCGCAAAACATGTGACCGCTTCGGATATTTCTGAATTTGCGCTGGAACAGGCAAAGCGGAATGCGGAGAAAAACGGCCTGATTGGTAGGATGGATTTTGTCTGTTCGGATGTTTTTGAACTGCTGGAAAACCTGCGGAAAGCACCGAAAACCTACGACATGATCATCCTTGATCCGCCGGCATTTACCAAGAGCCGCCGGACCTTCTCCGCCGCAAGGAACGGGTACTTGAAGATCAATGCGGCCGCGATGCGCCTGCTGCCAAGAGGAGGCTATCTTGCGACGGCTTCCTGCAGTCATTTCATGCCGAATGCGGAGTTCAGGGCAATGCTGAAAGAGGCTGCCGACAGTGCGGGTGTTTCGATCCGGATTGTGGAAGAACGGCATGCGGCGATGGATCATCCGGTGCTCATGGCGGTCCCGGAAACCGAATATCTGAAATTCTACATTCTTCAGATCGTTTGAAGTACCCTTTGAAAATCGAAAAATTTCACTGCAGTTTCACGAATTGTGAAAACCGCCACATACTGCTCACCATGCGTTTTGTGCTATAATGCAGGTAATGGAGGTGAGATCGTGTACAAAGTAAATGATGTCGTTGTGTACCGGCGTGATGTATGCCGGATTACCGGAAAAAAGAAGAGCGATTTTACTGGCGAAATGTGCTACGTGCTTGTGCCGTATAACAGTACGGATAATTCCGTCACGATGCAGGTACCGGTTTCCAACAAAGCAGGCCACCTCAGAGATCTTGTTTCCAAAGATCAGATCGATGAACTGATTCAGAATGCGCCGGGTATAGAGACACTGGAGTCGAAACCCGCAAATATGAAGAGTCAGTATGCGACATTGATGAAAGGAGATTCCCTGGAGGATCTCATCTGCATTATCAAAACATCCTACCTCCGCAATGATGAGCGGATGAAAAATCACAAAAAACTCGCCAGCATTGACGCGGAGTATCTGGATAAGGCCGAAAAGCTTCTGTACTCAGAACTGTCGGTTGCGCTGGATATGACATACGATGAGTCCAAGGAATTTTTTGAAAAAGAAGTGGCACTTGTCGAAAAGCGGAATGCGAAAGCAAAAACAAAATCAAAAGCCAGGGCAAAAGCGAGCTGATCCGGGGCCTTGCCGTAAACCATGAAAAAAAGCAATTCGTTCGTGTAATGAACCAATTGCTTTTTTGTGGTCAGACATGAAGCTTCGGAAAGACATCGGAGAAGCTTGCCTGAATGAGGAGGTCCGCATTGCGGTCATACGGTGTGACGTCCCGGTTGATCAGAACAAGATGCTTTCCGCTGAAGTAGTTGATGAGTCCTGCGGCAGGATAGACAACCAGTGAAGTGCCAAGCACGATCAGTACATCAGCGCTCCGGATCGCCGCAATGGCGCCGCGGATCACCGGATCGGACAGGCCTTCTTCATACAGGACCACATCCGGTTTGATGATAGCTCCGTCCTTTTCACAGTGCGGAATTCCTTCGCACTGTTTGATATATTCGGCGGAATAGAACTGTCCGCACCGTGTGCAGTAGTTGCGCAGAACGCTGCCGTGCAGTTCATATACCTGTCTGGAGCCGGCTTTCTGATGAAGGCCGTCAATATTCTGTGTCACGACGCCGAGGGATTTCCCGGCCTTTTCGCATTCTGCCATGAATTTATGAGTCAGATTCGGCTCGGCATCCAGATTGAGCATCTTATCCTTGTAGAACTCCCAGAACTCTTCCGGTTTCTGTTCAAAGAAATGATGGGAGACGATCTCTTCGGGCGGATACTTGTATTTCAGATGATACAGGCCGTCCTGTGAGCGGAAGTCCGGAATACCGCTGTCGGTACTGACACCGGCACCGGTGAAAAAGACGATGTGCTTTGCCTGGTCAATGATTTCCTGAAGCTGACTGATCTTTTCATCTAATGAGCTCATTTCAAATGCCTCCTGTACTTTCATTTTAGTCTTCCGGATAGGTTTTCAGAACCGTTTTTGCAATTTTCCGCAGTTCATCAATCAGATCATCCGGACGCACCACTTCAATCCGGTCATAAAACATGAGGATCCAGGAAATCAGCGTCGGAGAAACCGAGGTCCGGATACTGACGGTAAAGTTCTCCGGTGAGATGGCGGAGATCATGACATCTTTTCCGAACTGATCAAACACGATGTTGGTCAGGCTGTTGTCACAGCGAAGCGTCACCGTACCGGGCTCACCGCGGTACATCATAAATGACGTCTCGATCCATCGCTTTGCGTCAAAGGGAACCGGATCCCATACGTCATCGGCTGAAAGGGAAGACATCTTATCAACGCGGTAGTTGGCAAACGAATGATGGGTATCTGACCAACAGACACAATAGATCCGTCCGCTGTAGGAAAGTATGGAACATGGAAGCAGGTGATATGCCTGTCTGTTTCTGCGGTAGCGCTTCTGTCTGGTGACGGTAAGGTCATAGTACTGAAACCGTACGGAACGGCTTTCCTTGATCGCATCCAGCAGAATGGAGACCGATTCAAGTACGTCTTCATTATCCGTTTTTCCGGCAAACATCGCCGCCTCCGGCAGGGCATCCGCCTGATAGGTGCTCAGTTCCTGCAGAAGTTTTGCGCTGAGGGTTTCCGAGGCGGAGGGAGACAGGGAAGGCGATTCATATACCGCATTCCTTAAGAGAAGAATTTCAGCCGGCGTATAGGTCCGCTGAATCCAGTATCCCTGTTTACCGCCGCTGCGGCTGAAGCGGATATCAAATCCGGCTTCCTGGAGTGCGCGCAGGGAAGCGTAGACGGCCTTGCGTTCGGCGGGGAAGCCTTCCTCTTCCAGAACGGAAATCAGCTCCGGCATGGAGATGCGGTGTGCAGGATCGCTGTGCTCCTGCAGGATCCGCAGAAGGGCCGGTGTCCGTCCGGCATTGACACGAATTTCATTCATATCTGCATTGTACCATAAATGGGACAGTGATTTTGCGTTCTCCGGTTAGGATGATTACGGAACGGAGGTACACAGAATGGATTACAGGATGAAATACATGGTGAATGAAGGAGTTCTGCTTCTCTCATATGCCTACGCGGCGAGCGGTTATATCACAGCGTCCGCAGCACTCGGTATTTTCAGCATCGTTCTTGCGGTATTCTGGCATTCCGGAAACTGCTTTCTTAACAACCTGCCGAAGATTCTTGCGGCAACGCTGATCCAGGTTCTGATGGTCTCCGTCTCACTCACACCGGAGAAAGGAATTGCGGCTGTGCTGCCTGCCTTCTGCAATACAGCCGTATCCTCACTCTGGATGGAAAGCTCACGCCGGGCAGTCCGGCCGACAATCCGCATCCTTGCGGGAAGTCTTCCGGTATTCCTGGTTCTGTCTGCCGTAATGCCGGAGAGGGCGATCCGGTTTCTCACAGGAAGTATCGAACCGCGCAGCTCACTGCTGATCATGGTTCTGATGATCTTTCTTCCGCCGCTTGCCGGATATGCACGCAAAACCGTAAAGCGGCGGCGCATTTCATTGGGGCTCCGTGGGATTCCCGGCTATAATATGTAGTTGTTATGACGCAATGGCTGATTCGAACGTTTGTAAAGAATGCAGAGGAAACGCACCGTCTCGATGTGCGTTTTTCCTATAGTCTTCTGTCCGGCATTGTCGGAATCATATGCAATATTATCCTGTTTGCGGTAAAGCTCGTTACGGGAATCACGGCGGGTTCGGCAGCGGTACTGTCCGATGCCGTAAACAATCTCACCGACTGCATTTCCTGCATCCTTTCCCTCATCGGCAACAAGATCGCATCCAGGCCGGCGGACAATGAACATCCGTTCGGACATGGACGCATGGAATATGTGGTTTCCCTTGCGGCGGCAGCGCTGATCTTCTCGGCGGCCTATGAACTGTTTCTCAACGGCATCCGCAAGATCATTCATCCTTCCGGGCTCTTGTTTACGCCGGTGATGGGGATTGTGCTTGCGGCAACGATTGCCGTGAAATTCTGGATGAGCCGGTTCAACCGGACACTCGGAGACAAACTGGACCATCCCGCCATGAAAGCTGCGGCGGCCGACTCCATGAATGATGTGCTTGCGACGGCGATGACACTGGTATCGTCCATACTGGCAATGCTGGTGCCGCGTATTCCGTTTGACGGCATCATGGGTGCGCTTGTGGCGGTCTATATCTTCTATGGCGGATATCAGCTGATGCATGAGATCATCGGAAAGCTGCTTGGTGATGAACCGGATGATGAACTGCGCAGAAAGATTGAGAAGATTCTCCTGCAGGAACCGGGTGTGCTCGGCGTGCATGATCTTGTGATTCATGACTACGGTGCCGGCAACCGGATGGGAACCGTACACGCAGAGGTAGACGGTGATCTGAGTCTGCGCCAGGCGCATGAGGTGATCGATGCCTGTGAATACCGTGTGGAACAGGAACTTCATGTCCAGCTCACGATTCATCCCGATCCTGCGGCGGTTGATTCCCTCACTATGGAGCGGAAGAATAAGGCGCAGGAACTGCTGGACGAAATCGTTCCCGGGGCCGCGGTCCATGATTTTCAGGTTGCGGAACATGATGACAATCTGGTCTTCCGCTTTGATGCGGCGCTTCCGTTTGACTGTGATCTGAACCGGGACGGCATCCGCCGTCTGCTGGAAGAACGGCTTCAGGCTGCGGGAATCAAAGCGCATTGTGAAATCACATTTGAACAGGGGTATTTCAGTGAACGGAGTCAGTAGGAAACTGCGCGGTTCGCTGTTTCTGCTTGGCGCGGCCATGATCTGGGGCTGTGCCTTTACGGCACAATCCGTTGCGGCAGATTCCATCGGTCCATGGACATTTAACGGGATCCGCTTTCTGCTTGGCGGAGCGGAAATTCTGTTACTCGCAAAACCGCTGGAACGATGGGTGTCACTGCCGAAACGAAACAATCAGAAGGGCCTTGTTAAAACCGGCATTCTCTGCGGTGTGATTCTGATC
>JAFOLE010000236.1 GCA_017419465.1 Solobacterium sp.
CGGAACACCGAATAGTAGTAGCCGACAAATCCCGCAAAGGCAAGATAGCCGCTCCACTTCGGCGGATAATACATGGACCCCGGTGTCGGGGGATCTACCGGGAAGCGCAGCCGCTTCAGCAGAAGCCGGCTCAGGACATGTGTCACAAAGCCCTGCAGGACGCCCGTCAGAATTGCCGTGACGACAAAAATCGTACCGATATACTGCCCAAGGTTGAGTGTGGAGGGAAGCTCTGTACCGGTCTGGGCAAAGATATTGCTCATCATGGCTTCCATTTCCTTTGTCTCCGCCGCAAGGTCATATCCGAAAAATGACGCAAACACGACGGTGGAAAGCACATTTACAATCGCACCGGCAACCATCGTAAGCAGCACCAGTTTATGGGTTTTCTGCCCGGCATGAATGCCGCCGCCGTAAATAAGTCCGATCAGACTCTCCGAGGCGACATAAAACAGTGTGGTCGGCCCGCCGAGAATAAACCCAAGCAGACACATCGCCGCAAAGACGACCCAGCCGTTTTTCCATCCGTATTTGGCGGAGTAAAAGACCATCGGAATCGGAAACAGAAAGAGAAACATATCCTGAAACAGACCGCCGAGCTGACGGTTGATCAGGAGCACTGCCCCGACGATGGCACACATCATCGCGCCGTCTGTGATTTTACGCACATTACTGTTCAATGAAAAAACCTCCGAAACGCCTGTGTCCGGCTAAGTTGTAATTATAGCATTTATATATATAAAGAACCAACTGCCGGCACTGCTCAGGAACGTGAAAATTCGTTCACAGTTTCTTCCAGAACGCGTGCCGCAAGCAGAACCGTATTCAGACATTTTGTCTCTTTGGTGTGGTACACCGGGCGCAGCTCGGCACAGGTGACACCGCCTCCGGCTTCCCGGAACCGGCGGTAAAGGCCGGAAATGATCGGGCGGAGTTCATCAAGATGATCATGCGCCCTGGTTTTTACAATCATCTTTGACAGCACAGAGACTGATCCGATCAGTGCGCCGCAGGTGCTTCCGGAATACATTCCGCTGCCGAATCCCGCCAGAAGCTTCATGTCTTCTTCATGAAGGCAGAGTCCGTAATACTCGTTTCCGGCATGCAGGATCGTTTCACTGCAGTTGTATCCGTATTCCAGGTAATACTTTTTCACCGTGTCTTCCAGTGTCATTCCGCCATTGTTCATAACGTTATTGTACTTGTTTCGAGGATGGGCAGAAAAGAAAAAAAAGACTGTCGGTTTTCACCGATCAGTCCTTTACATACGGCAGTAAAGCCATCTGGCGCGCACGCTTGATCGCAACTGCGAGCTGGCGCTGATACTTTGCGCTTGTGCCTGTGACACGGCGCGGAGTGATCTTGCCGTTGGCACTGATGAAGCGCTTCAGAAGCTCTACATTCTTATAGTCGATGTAGGTGATGTTGTTCTTTGTGAAGTAACATACCTTACGACCGCCCATTCTCTGTTTCTTGAATGCCATGTTATCTCCTTATTCTTCAAATTCGGGTTAAAACGGCAGATCGTCACTTGCGATATCGAAACTGGGACCTGTATTGAAGTCGCTGCTCGAAATATCATTGCCGGACGGAGCGTAAGGTTCCTGCGGTTCAGGAATATATCCGCCGTCCGATGACGTCTGTCCCTGTGAGTGACCCTTCGATTCCAGCAGCTGTACGCGGTCGCAGACAACGTCGGTCGTATAGACCTTCCGTCCGTCGCGGTCGGTATAGCTTCCGGTCTGAATCGAACCGTTCACTCCGACGAGAGAGCCTTTTCTTCCGTAGGAACCGAGGAAATCCGCACTCTGGCGCCAGGCGACACATCCGATGAAATCGGCGGTGGGCTGCTGGCCGTTCTGCGCATTCTGTCCTCCGGAGAAGCGGCGGTCACAGGCGACAGTAAACCGTGCGTAGGAAACGCCGCTGCCCGTCTTGCGGACCTCGACATCCCGCGTCAGTCTGCCTACCAGTACCACGCTGTTAATACCGCTCATTACTTGCTCTCCTTGGTTTCAGGCTTGTCATCAATGTTGACGATCATGAAACGAACGATGCTCGGGTTGATACGCATTAAACGATCAAATTCCTTGAGTCCTGCATTTTCCGCTTCAAAGGTTACGATTACATAGTAACCCTTTGTCATATCATCAATTTCATACGCGAAATCGCGCATTCCCCATTCGGTAGTCTTGGTAACCTTACCGCCTTCGCTGGTAATGATACCGTTGAGCTGCTCGATCAGGGCCGAACGCTTTTCTTCTTCAACGTTCGCATTGATGATGTACATGACTTCATACTTGCTCATTTGTACACCTCCTTCTGGTCTGTCGGCCATCTCTGGCAAGGAGCAGATGAAAAAATCATCGACTCGCCTAGTGATAGTACCATTAATCCGTTCGCTTTGTAAACAGAAAGTTCGTGAAACCGGCGGATTTCTGCGGTTTCTGCCAAAAGAGGAGCCGGGTTTATCCGGCTCCTGTGTTCGAATTACTGCTTATCTTTCGGTTCCTGGCTTTCTGCCTCGTTCAGTTCCTTTTCGATTGCCTCCGCTTCTTTCTTTGCGTCCAGCTGTGCTTTCTTCTCATCTGCGTAGGCTTTCCAGTCCCGCGGTTCCTTCTTTTTCCGCTGAAACAGCTTTGTGGTGATTCCCTTTGCCTTGCGGTAACGCATGACTCCGAAGAGAATCAGTCCGATGAGCAGGACATACGGCAGGATGCTTACGAGTGCGAATACAAGGTTTTCAAGGAAGTATACAAAGTAGATCCACGAGGATTTCACGGTCTCCCAGAGTTTCTTCCAGAAGCCGCCGATCTGAACACTGTCATCGACTGGGGTGTATTCCTGTACTTCATTGATGTTGAGATAGATCGTGGAATATTTTACGTCGGTATCCATGCCGGCTTTGTAGCTGAGCTTCTGATTCAGCTGGGTCTGCACTTCCGTGAGACGGCTTTCCACCATGATCATCTCTTCCACGGTATCTGCCGCATCCATCATTTCCAGCAGACGTTCCTGCTGTTTGCGGAGCGATTCGATTTCAATGGAGTTGTCATTGTAGCGGCGGGAGATGTTTTCCACGGACTGACTGCGCGCAGTCACCTTTCCCGCCCCGTCCATGTCATTCATGAAACTGTCAAAGGATGTGGTCGGAATGCGCAGGGTCATGGAAATCGAACGGTTCATCGTCCGCTTGCGTCCATCGGTATACGTCCAGCTTCGGTCGCTGTCCCACTCATCTTCCTGCTCGATGATACCCTGATAGGAACGGATCCGATCGCGTACTGCCGCAACCGTATCTTCATAGTTCAGCGTTTCAAGATTCAGCGAACCGGTATATACCAGCATATCGCCCGTGATCTGTACTGTTTCATCGGTTCCGGGTTCACTGCCGTCTTCCGCCTTGGCCTCATAGTCTGCCATCTCCGCTTCTTCCATGGCGGGTGCCGCCGCGGCGTCTGCCATATAACTGTTGTTATAGGAGCCTGCCGCAAGTCCGTATCCGCCGGCAGGATAGCTTTCCGGCGCATAATCCGCGGAAGTACTGGAATGCGCGGAGCCGCAGGCCGCAAGTGTAACTGTGAGCAGTGCGGCACTGATAAACTTCATCGTTTTCTTCATGTTCTTTCCCTCTTTTCACTATTGAAACAGCGGAAACGGGTCGTTCGCTGCACATATTTCAAAAAAATTTCGATTTCATTTCACCATCGATTTCTTACTATTATTTTAGTATCCTATGTTTCAGTACAGTACCGTTTTGTAAGAAAAAATGAACAATATGAATATGAGAAATGCAAAAATCCTGATTTCTGTCCTGTTCCTGCTGGGGACAGAAGCTCTGAGCGGATGCCGGAAGCCGACACAGCCGCCGGTCCCATCCCCCGATCCGACACCTTCTGCCGTCGAACCCGCCGAAAAAACGATCTGCGCAGAGCGCGTTCGTTTTGAGGAGGTGAGCGACGGGGACCGCATCGTCCTTGTCAATCCGGGCGTGATGCGTGCCGTATCTCTCATTCCGGAAGGCAGTCAGCTGATTGCGCTTGCGGTTCACGGCGATGCGGAGAAACTGACCTATCTGCCGCCGCAGACTGCACTGTTTGCCTGTGAGAAAACCGAAGACGGTGCGCTGCGTCTGAACACCTCGGACGGATGGCTGAATCCCGGCGCAGAGAATCGCACGCTTGTGCTGGACGCAGAAGCGGAGACACCAGCAGAATGGACACTCACGGATACGGACCTGACCGTGCGTTCTGCCAATCCGGAAGCCGGGAATCTTCATCTGAACTTTCTCCCCGATTACAACCGGTTCAGCCTTGCGGCGGATGAAGAAATCACCGACAGCCTTTATCCCGAAACCGTCATCTATCGGGTGAGCGAAGGCTATACCATGCCGGAAGACGACGGAACCGGCTACCGGCTGACGGTTTATGAAACATCCGATATCCATGGTCATATTGCGGAATCGGATACGCCCGCAGAATACCGGCTTGCCTGGATCGCGGACAAAATAAAGAAGACCCGGAATTCGACCGGAGCCCTTCGGGTGGATACCACCATCCTGCTGGATGCCGGAGATTTATTCCAGGGAAGCGTGCTCTCCAATCTTCTGCATGGAGAACCGGTCATGGAATACCTGACAAAAATGGACTATGACGCCGTAGCCATCGGCAATCATGAGTTTGACTGGGGGCTTGAGCATCTGTTCGATGCGGACGCCACATTAAAAGATGCGCTGAGTGTCAATCATGTGCCGGCGGTCATCTGTAATCTCTTTCAGAACGGGAATCCCGTCTCACTTGCCAGACCGTATGTCATTCTCAATAAGACGGCAATCGATGAAAACGGCAATGAACTTCCGGTAACGATCGGGGTGATCGGACATGCGGAAAATTACGGACCATCGATCAAGGCATCTCTCTTTTCTGACCCGGGCTATGAGATCCATGAGGATCCTGCGGCAGTATCTGCCCTGGCAGAAGAATTGAAACAGAAACAGCAGTGTGATGCGGTGATTCTGCTTACGCACTCCAATGCGGCGAATACCGCAGAATTATTCTCTGACGATCCCAATATCGATCTGGTTCTCGGCGGACACTCCCACAAGAGTGACTACGGCCGCAATACGGCAGGCATCGTCTATGCCTCTCCGGCCGACAATGCGACATCGTTTGTCCGGACGGAACTGGTATTTGACGCAGATGAAGCCAGACAGCCTTCCTTCCGGGATACGCGTGCGACCACCCTGCTTATTCCTTCCAGAGAGGAAACCCTTCTTCCGGCGGAAGGTGATCCGTATGCATGTCTGGATCCGGAAATCGTTGAACTGAGCGATCTTGCGTTTGAAAGCGCAGCGGATGTACTGAATACCGAAGTCGGCTATATCACAGATCCGATTATCCGATATGAATATTTCCCCGAAAGCAGCAACCGCGCCTGTCTGTCCGGCAATTTCCATACCTGGCTGATCCGGCGTGCGGCAGATGCCGATGTGGCATTCTACAACCGCTACGGCATGCGGCAGGATCTTCTGATTCCTGCGGGCAGCGACCGGCGCGTCCTGACCCTGGCAGATGTCTATACACTGTTTCCGTTTGAAAACAACCTTTATGTCTATGAACTGACCATGGAAGAGCTGCTGGAAGTTTATAAGTATGCCCTGACAGTCGATGGGGATACGCTGTTTGCGATGATGTCCGGCATGACCTGTTATTACAGTGACCATACGGTCAACGCACTGGTAAAGGACGGCGAGCCGCTTTACGTAAACGGCGTCTGGCAGAACGGCCATGAAAAAGATACCGTGCGGCTTGCGGTTACCGACTTCATGGCAACTTCCAACCGCAATACGGACGGCATGGATAATCCGCTGTACCTCTGGAGCACCACAGACCGTCTTATCTCGGATGAGATCCCGGCAACGACCGGCTTTATCCAGGTGCTTGAGGAAGAGGCCGCCGCAAATAACGGCCATATTCCGTTCCCGACGGAATGTGAGTTCATATACGGAGAATATCCGGGAAACTGAACCATCTGACGCAAGATAAAAAACTGCCGTTTCAGCCGGATGCACGCATGGCAAACAAGAGAAGCGGCAGTTTTTCTTTGAATTGTATTAATGCTCAGATAGCGGCGAGAGCCTGTTCGAGATCGGCGAGGATGTCGTCGACATGTTCGATACCGACAGACAGACGGACAAGATCCGGTCCGACGCCGGCCGCAATAAGTTCCTCATCACTCATCTGACGATGTGTGGAGGATGCCGGATGCAGGACACAGGTATGCGCATCCGCGACATGCGTTGCGATCATCGCAACCTTCAGACGGCTCATGAAGGTCTCTGCGGCAGGACGGCCGCCCTTCACACCGAAGGAGATGACACCGCAGGTGCCGTTGGGCATGTACTTCTTTGCCCGCTCATAATACTTATTGGAAGGCAGTCCCGGATAGTTGACCCAGGCGACCTTTTCGTGTGCTTCGAGGTACTCCGCAACCTTCTGCGCATTGGCACAGTGGCGCTCCATGCGTACCGCAAGGCTTTCGAGCCCTGCATTGAGCAGATAGGCATTCATCGGTGCCTGGATCGAACCAAGGTCGCGCATCAGCTGGCTGGTTGCCTTTGTGATATACGCGCCGCCCTGTCCGAACCGTTCGGCATAGGTTACGCCGTGATAGGATTCATCCGGTTCGGTAAGACCCGGGAATTTATCCTTGTGCGCCATCCAGTCGAAGTTACCGGAGTCAACGATGACGCCGCCGACGGTCATGTCATGGCCGTCCATATATTTTGTGGTGCTGTGGGTAACGATATCTGCGCCCCATTCAAACGGGCGGCAGTTGATCGGTGTTGCGAAGGTATTGTCCACGATCAGCGGTACGCCATGGCTGTGCGCAGCATGCGCGAAGCGCTCGATATCAAATACGGTCAGTGCCGGATTGGCAATCGTTTCACCGAACACGCATTTTGTGTTCTCTTTGAATGCGGCTTCCAGTTCTTCGTCACTGCAGTCAGGATCGACAAAGGTGAACTCAATGCCCATGCGGCGCATTGTCACATTGAAGAGATTATAGGTTCCGCCATAGATTGCGGCAGAGGCAACCACATGATCACCGCATCCTGCAAGGTTGAATACCGAATAGAAGCTTGCGGCCTGCCCGCTCGCCGTCAGCATCGCGGCAGTTCCGCCTTCCAGTGCCGCAATCTTCTTTGCGACATAGTCATTGGTCGGATTCTGAAGACGGGTATAGAAGTAGCCCTCTTTCTCAAGATCGAAGAGCTTGCCCATTTCTTCGCTGGTGTCGTACTTGAACGTTGTGCTCTGGACGATCGGAATCATCCGGGATTCGCCGTTTGCGGGGGTATAGCCCGCCTGAATGCATTTCGTTTCCTGTTTCATAAAAAATACTCTCCCACTAGAGAGTATTTTACATGCTTTTACAGATCATTCAGCACTCCATTTTTCAAAAGTACGCGATGATCGCTGAACTTTGAGACTTCATTGGAGTGCGTTACCGCAATGATGGTTTTTCCGTACCGTTCCGATAACATCTGAAACAGCCGGATGATTTCCTGTTCGGTTGCGGTATCGAGGTTTCCGGTCGGCTCATCCGCGAAGATGAGATCGACGTTTCCGGCAATTGCCCGGGCAATCGCAATACGCTGCTGTTCACCGCCGGACAGATGCGTAACCATGCGTTCTGCCTTGGTATCGGCGATGCCGACCATGTTAAGCAGTGCATAGGCAAGCTCCGTGCGGTTCTTCGGAATCGGGTTATCCGTCTCCGTCATTGCGAGCAGGATGTTTTCCAGACCGGTCAGATAGCTGACCAGGTTATAGGACTGAAAGACAACGCCGATCTTGTTTCTGCGGTATTTGTACAGTCCCATGGAGTCAATATCTTCTCCCTGATAGTAGATCTTTCCTTCCTCCTGTTTGTCCAGGCCTGCCATGATGGAAAGCAGTGTGGTCTTTCCGGAACCGGAAGGACCGAGAATCGTATAGAAGGTTCCCTCTTCAAATTCATAGGAAAGATGTTTGAGAATTTCACGCTTGTAGCTGCCGTCGGTATACCCGTAACAGATGTTTTCCAGTTTCAGTATTGTACTCATAGACTTCAGCCTCAGTTCTGTTCAAGAAGAATCTGTTTCGGATTCAGACGCATGATCATGAAGGAAGGAATGACAATGGCAATCAGAACAACACCGGTTCCAAGCAGGAAGATCTCTCCGATCAACAGCGGTGAAACACTGACGTGATATTCCGACAACAGGTCATCCTGTGTTACGGACGTAAAGTAATCGGTGGAGTTCACAAATACATAGCCGGAATCCTGTTCCTCATACTGTGCATCGGATGTGGTCTGGAAGTCCAGCACCATATCGCCGACCCGGCCGGCCATCAGACTACCGCTGACCGATGCCAGCGCAAAGCCGATAAATGCGACGATGATCAGTTCCAGGAACAGCTGTCCGACAACCTTCAGTTTGGATACGCCGATCGAAAGCAGAACACCGATCTCATATTCTCTGGTCTTCAGCGTCAGTGCCGTAACCAGGGAAATGATGACAATCGCGTTAACGACAACGATCCATACTACGATGTTCGCAAAGAAGCTCATCGTATCCAGAGGACGTGCCATTTTGCGGAACGTATCATTGTTTGCGTTCAGCTTGGTGTATTCCCCGAGTCTTCCCTGATTCTCTGCGACAAAGGCATCCACATTCAGCGGATCATCCAGAAGATAAATGATTCTGCCCGGTGTCATCGCATTCTCCCGTGCAGCATCCAGATCCAGGTCGGCATACCATTCCGGATGAACCTTCGAACTGATTTCCGCAGCGGAAACCATGATATCCGCCATCGTTGTCATCGGCATCTGAATGCGGTTCTTCGGAGACTCATACGGCGACATC
>JAFOLE010000237.1 GCA_017419465.1 Solobacterium sp.
CAAATCTGCGTTCCGCAATATAGGGCGAACGTTCCATGGTGAATGGGGTCTGTTCAGACAGTGCCTTACGGGCACTGAGCGCAAGGACGCAAAGATCATGGATCTCACCGTTCATAAGATTAACCTCCGGAATCAGCGGACAGCTGATATTAACAATACTGTAATACAGATTTCATAATGGAAGAAACAGAACAGCTTCCGCTTTTCCTTTATGATTTAATATGAGAAACCAACAGGAAGGTATTCGTATGGATAAATCCCTTTTGAAATTGATGTTCAGGACAGTGATTGCGATCTGCGCATCGGTTCTTCTGTTATTCGGTGTTTCAAAGTGTCAGGGTCCGCTGTCGGAAGCTCCGGCTGAGGATTCTGCCTATACCGATGTGGTGATTCTTTCCACAACGGATATGCACGGCAAATGCTGGGAAACCAATTTACTGACGGATCTGCCGGAACCCCATAACATGCTGAGGGTGTCGACGGCCGTGAATACAATGCGGGATGAATACGGCAAGGAGAATGTCATTGTGCTCGACAACGGCGATCTCTTTGAGGGAGAGGCAATCTCTGAGCTGCATCTGGATCAGTATGAAGCCGGGACTTCGGATCTTCCGCCGGTGATGGCGGTGTGTCTTACGGAGATCGGCTATGACGCCTTTGTGGTGGGCAATCATGAATTTGATTTCAACTGGGACACGATGAAGCGGATCTATAACTATTTCGAAGAGAATGGTGTGACGGTACTGTCCGCCAATACACTCTATGACGGAAGCGACGGCGTACATGAAGAAGGGGAGAATGTATTCACACCTTATATCACCCGAACTGTTACAGTAAACGGCAATGCACATACGATCGGAATTCTCGGCCTTGAGAATGTGGATATCTCAAGATGGGAAACCGAAGACAAGTTTCCCGGCATGCGGTTTACCCATCCGGGGAATGAAGAATGGTCCGTTGCGGAAGAAGCCAGACGCTATGTCGCAGAGATGAAGGAAGCCGGCTGTGAGTTTGTCGTAGTGTGCTACCATGGCGGACTTGGAAATGATGAAGGACAGCTTTCCTTCGGAAACAACACCAATCATCAGGGACTCCGCCTGATTCAGGAGACTTCGGGAATCGACCTGTTAATTATCGGACATGATCACAACAGCCAGTATTCCAATACGTATTACCGCAATGCCGAAGATGAGGACGTCCTGCTGGTCAACGGCGGCGGCCAGGATCTGACACAGAGTATTGTCCGCTTCAGGGAAGGAGAGGACGGAAGCCTGAAGTGGGAAATTGTAAGCAGTGAAAACCGGAAGCTTGATTACTTTGCGGCGGATGAAGAACTGCAGGAAATCATCCGTCCGTATGCGGAAGATGCTGGGGTGATGGTGAATGAACCGATCGGAACCCTGCTTGGAAGCTGGGATGGAAATCAGAACTTCTATACCGAACAGACCGATACCATGGACATTGTCCTCAAATCAATGATCGAAACCGGAACGAAGGCCATGGCCCAGCAGACTGCCGGAAAGGAAGCGGCATTCTTTGAAAAAACAAAGACGGACCATACCGACATTGATCTTTCCGTCAGTACGGTTACCGTCCGGGACAGCTATACCGCAGTGCCCGGAGAAATCAGCCGGAAGGATGCGTACAAGATATTCCGCTATACCAATGAGCTATATGTTCTGCCGGTCAAAGGAAGCGTAATCCGCGCGATGCTTGAAGAGAATGCCTCACAGCGTCTCAAGGCCCGTGTACTGAACGGGAAGCCGTATATCTATCAGTTTGATGACATCTATACCGATCTGATCTTCGGCGGCCTCAGTTTCACCTATGATCTCTCAAAGCCTGCCGGCACAAGAGTAACCATCACCGGATTTTCAAACGCCCGGGAATTCAATGACGATGCAGTCTATCTTGCGGCAGTCAGTGATTACCTCATCGGAAATGAACAGTGCGGTCTGCGTGACTTTACGGAAGAGGACAGTGTTCTGGATAAGGAGATCCGCATTGTGGATGGCCTCATCGCCTATATCAGGGACACCAGTGACCAGGAGGGCGGTGTATCCACCGATTCCTTTGACTGGCACTGGGAGGCGGATTACAGCCTGACACCGGAGAATACGAAACCGTATGAGGGACCGATTTATGCACAGCTTGCGCAGAAGCCGGAAGACGGAAAAACCTATGTGCTGTATCACGAAGCCAGCGGAAGAATTGTGGTCGAGGACAGCGGGAAACTGAGCACGGTGCCGCAGAACGCAGCGCAGAATTATCTGGTGGCAGATCCGCTGCCGGACAATGTCATGTTGTTTACCGTGAATGTGGTAAGTGAGGATTGTATTACCCTGCGCAATGCGGAAGGAAAGTATCTTACAAATGACAAGCTTGCCTGGGCAGACACGATGGAAGAAGGCATCACCACATGGCGTCTGAATGCGCGCAACGGCGCATGGCAGCTGCTTACGACCGGAGATGACAGGCCAAAAGCCCTGGAAATCTACAAGGCGAACCTTTCGACCTATACCGCCGAGCCGCGCGACAACTTCTGTTTCAACTTCTATGAGCCGTTATCCCGGGACTGATACACGGTGAATGCGGATTATTCGTTACAATCAGGAAACAGAATAACGGATGATGTATTTCCTGATGCCGTGTGCAGCTGCCGGCCGTTTATCAGCCCGCAAAGAAAGAAATGAACATTTATTGTCCTTGAAGAAAGCGCGGAATGGTACTATTACAGAAAGTGCAGAGAGTACAGTTATTGCACGATACACACGCTTGGCAGGAGGCACACAGATAATGGAAGATGAACACGAAGGAGCCGTCTCGGAGTTTCTGAACCGGCTTCCGCGGGAAATGCTGGAACTGACCCTGGAAGCGGTCCGTCTGAAGGAACGGATGGAACAGGAAACCGACGAAATTAAAAAACGGGAGATGGCACGGCAGCTGAATATCCTGAATCAGGAGATCATCCTGAGCGCAAGAGAAGACCATTCCATGGCCAGCTGAAAAAACAATACGAAATAACGAAAAATACATCGAAAACACAGAGAATCTGATGTACAATGGAACCCCCGGCCGGACGGCAGGGGTTCCTGAAAAAATCATCCGGATACTATGTCTTCCAAAAATATGATGTAATAGAAGAGAGGTAATGTGCACATGAGTGAAAACAAATCGATTCTTACAGAAGTACAGAAGGCTGTCGCCGATGTAAAAGCCGGCAAGCCGGTGGATGAAGCGTTCGCGGGCGTTCTTTCCTTAAGCAGGGAATGGGCCGGAGAGACCATGAAGTCTGCGGAAAACAGCGAGATCTACGCCAGGGTTCAGGATGCCGTAAAGAAGGTCAAGGATGGAACGAACATCGATGAGGCATTCGCGGAAGTCATGAAGTTCTCCAAGGAGCGTGTCACAGAAGTCCGCAAAGCTGCGGAAAGCGGTGAGCTGCTCGCAAAGGTCCAGGACGCCGTACAGCGCGTCAAGGACGGCACCAATGTTGATGAAGCATTTGCGGATGCGATGAAGTTCAGTAAGGAAAAGGCATTCGAACTGCTTCAGAGCGCAAAGAGCAGCACCTTATTCCAGAACATGGTCAGCGCCATCAACCAGATCAAGGAAGGCAAGGATATTGATGAAGCCTTCGCACAGCTTGTAAAGAAGGAAGAAAAACCGGAAGACAAGCCGCAGGAATAAGCATTCCGTTTATAACCACAGAAACAGGCCGGAGAAATCCGGTCTTTTTCTATGGGACTGACTAATCGTGTTTCGCGGGATAAACAGCGCCCTTCATGAAACAGGAATGCAACTCTCCGGGATTGACCGTTCCGCGGGGAACGGAACTACAGTGAGCATAGATAACACTCGGTTATTTCCAATACGGAATGGAGGAGGAGTCATGCTGAAAAAACTGATAATGGCTGTGGTGAGTGCTCTGGTTCTGTGTGCGTGCGGAAGCACATCCAAAACACCGGAACCGGGGACTGCGGAAAAGGAATTGAATCTGGTCGGTGACTGGAAAGAGGATACCGATAACAGTTCGTATTTTTATGCGATCATAGCTGGAAATACGATTGAAATCTACATCCAGTCAGAAAATACAAGATCACTGTATTGGGCCGGCAGTTATGCGGAACCGAAAGGACCGGCAAATACATATTCATGGGTATCGGAAAATGACTTTACTAAAACAAAATCCGCAATGATGGCTTCCGGTGATGATACCAAGGAATTTACCTATGAAGACGGATTCTTATCGTTCTACAGCAAGATCATGGGCGTGGAGTCTACAAGAAAACTGAAGAAAGTCAGTGATACCCCTTCTGTAGATGAAATGAAGTCAACCATTACTGTTTCACAGTCGGAACTGAAACAGCCGGAACTGCTGGAAGTAGGCGGCAGTTTTGGCACAAACAGCAATTATTATCACTATGCGGCTCTCGTCAGAAATCCAAATGAGAACATGGGAATTGAATTTACGAATTATAAGGTCGTTGTAAAAGATGCGAATGGAACGATTCTGGCTGTTGACGACAGCGTTGCAGGCCAGCTTCATCCGGGAGAAACGACAGTAATTGAAGGCTTCGTGGATTGTTCCGGAGGGACTGTAGAGACCGTTGATTTTACGTTGTCCTGTGACAGGGATGACTTTGTGCAGAATCTGTCCGGTCTCGACAGCCGGAACTTCTATTTCAATTCCCTGAACTATATCGAAAAAGGAAGTTCCATATGGGATAAATCAATCACCGGTGTTCTGATCAACAACAGCAGTACAAAATGCGCCAATGCGGCAATTACCGCACTGTATCGGAATCATGGAAAAATCGTATGTGCGGAAACAACCTATATGGATGCTGTTCAGCCCGGAGAAAACATGTTTCAGTTGGAGCGCCATACCGACTGCGGAGAATTTGATACGATTGAGTTCTTCGCGAGAGACAATTATAGTTACTCCAATGAAACAGTTTCCGGGTTCACACCGCTGGATGGTCTAAAGAATGAGAACACACTGTACTTCACGGAGAACGGTGTAACAACCGTAAAGCCGTCCGTCGAAGAAGCGGTGCCTGAGACAACAGCGGCACCGGAGACATCTCCGGAAGCCGCGGAAAAACCTTCCGCTTCCGGAGAACTATCGCTGGAAGAATTCAAATCGAAGATGGATTCCTATGAAGCATTCTTTAATTCTTATGCGGAGTTCATGAAGAGTTATGATTCCTCCAATCTGGAAATGCTGGGGAAATACTCGGAGATGCTCTCCAGGTATTCTGAGGCAATGGCTGCCCTGGATGAGATTGATGAGGCAACATTAACTGCAGAACAGAAGGCGTACTACACCGAAGTCATGATCAGAATCAACAAGACGCTGCTGGAGGCGGCTTCGTCCATGCAGGGATGATGACCTGAAGGAACTCAGAAGTAAAGAAAAAGAATACACGGATATTATAAAAAAAGCATGGTCTTATCTATGTGTGGATAAGAATGATGACGGCACCGGCACAATGAACCGGTACCGCAAGGACAGTTTCTTCTGGTATCAGAGCGTTATTCAGAATAACGGACTGCCTGGAACAGGTAACCAGAATCAGAAAACCGGATCCGCGGATCCGGTGCATATCAAACAATAACAGGCCGCCGGCACAGATCTGCCGGCGGCTGTCTTTTTTATTCTGCGGAAGTTTCTTCCCATCCCTTGCAGATATCACACCAGCCCATGGCATTGGATGCCCGTTCAAGCTCTTCCGGCGTCAGGGTGACTGAGGTGTATTCATCTCCTGCGGCGGGATGAACATACGCAAAGCGCTTCATCGAAACATCCAGCCATACCGGGATATCCGAAGGAATACCAAACGGACAGACGCCGCCGGGCTGATAGCCAATCAGTTCTTCCACCTGATTACGGGGAACCATATGCGGTTTGGTGTGAAACTTTGCCTTGAACTTGGAACTGTTGACTCTGCCGTCTCCGGCCATTACCACAATGACCGGCTTTTCATCCACGACAAAGGACAGGGTCTTGGCAATCTCCGGTTCTGTGCAGCCGATCCGCATGGCCGCATGCTCGACCGTATCAATTGTTTCTTCATGTGTTGTGATACGGTCTTCCAGACCATATTTCTTCAGTGCCTCATATACTTTTTTCTTTGTCATGCCTGCAGTTTCCCGTTTCAGTACCGGCCTATTATAACCCCGGAATGAACCCGCGGACAGGAAAGAACATTGCGGCACGCATTCTTCTGATTCACAGATATCATGGTCCGGCTGCCGGCAACTTCCGCATCCAGACAGCGCATTTGCTTTTACTGTGACCGAAGGAGACTTATGATTAAAAAAAGAGGCTCTTCTGACGCATTGATGGGTAAATTCTAGACACAAAATGCGTTAGAACCCGCATTCTGTTGCGTATTGTTGCTCTTTATAGGTCTGTTCGGCAGCTGTATGGTCAGATCTGAAC
>JAFOLE010000238.1 GCA_017419465.1 Solobacterium sp.
AAATATGTCGGCAGTTCACAGGAGTATATTCCGCTTGAAGAGCGCTGATCACAGAGAATTTGTGCTAGAATAGGCTTACGTTGATCGGATGCGGACATACGCAGAAGATACAGTGTCTTATAAGAGAGGCGGATCAGGTGAAAGCCGCTGACAGTGTATGCGTATGGTGGAGTCCGGGAGTATCTTCCGTTATGCGGAAGCGGCGAACACCGTTATCCCAATGAGGTGATTCAGAAATTCTGAATAATCCGGGTGGTACCGCGCAAGTCCTGCGTCCCGTTACGGGACGCTTTTATTTTCAGGAAAGGAACTCAACTGTCATGAAACGAATGTTAAGCGGAATCAAGCCAACGGGCCAGCTTCATTTAGGAAACTACATCGGCGCCCTCAGCAAATTTGTCTCGTACCAGGATGAATACGAGATGATCGCATTTATTGCCAATCTTCACTGCATCACCGTGCCGCAGGACCCGACCGAACTGCAGACCAACCTGCGTGACTGTGTCGCGCTGTATCTTGCCTGCGGACTCGATCCGAAGAAGGCGACGATCTTCCTGCAGACCGATGTCAAGGAACACGCGCAGCTCGGCTATATCATGTGCTGCCATACCTACATGGGTGAGCTGAACCGGATGACCCAGTTCAAGGACAAGCAGGCGCACGGTGAAAAGAATCTCTCCGGCGGTCTGTATACCTACCCTGCCCTGATGGCCGCGGATATCCTGATCTATGATCCGGATTATGTTCCGGTCGGCGAAGACCAGAAACAGCATGTCGAACTGACACGCGATGTCGCGATCCGCATGAACAACCGGTATGGTGAACTGTTCAAGGTTCCGGAACCGCTGATTCCGAAGGTCGGCGCCCGCATCATGTCGCTGAGTGATCCTTCCAAGAAGATGTCCAAGTCGGATGAAACCAACAAGGGCTGCATTTACCTGCTTGATGATCTCAAGACCGCACGCAAGAAGATCATGAGCGCAAAGACCGACTCCCTCAACCAGATCAAGTTCGATCCGGAGAACCAGCCGGGTGTCGCAAACCTCATGCAGATACTGTCTTCCCTCTCCGACAACCGTCCGATGGCAGACATCGAAGCGGAGTTCGAAGGCAAAGGCTACGGTGATCTCAAGCGTGCCGTTGCGGACAAAGTCTGCGCAGAACTGGAGATGATCCAGACACGTTATCAGGAGATCATCGCATCCGATATGATCGAGACCGTTCTGAAGGAAGGTGCGGAAAAAGCACGTGCCATGGCTGCCCCGAAACTTGAGAAAGTTCAGAAAGCCATCGGAATGGAGATTATCGAAAAATAAATCCCCAGAGAAAGTGCTTCATCACGAGGCGCTTTTTCTTATGAAAATAATTGAAATTATTTTCAGAAAATTTTTGATGCATTTGCACGAATCGCGCATTATAATTTTCAGCAGATAAGGAGACTACTATATGAGTGACTATGTAGATCGCGTCATTGCGGCGACAAAGGAAAAGAACGCAACAGAGCCGGAATTTCTTCAGACCGTGGAAGAAGTACTCACTTCTCTGAAGCCGGTTATCGAACAGCATCCCGAATACGAGGCAGCTGCCCTGCTCGAACGCATGGTGGAACCGGAGCGTGTCATTGAGTTCCGTGTAACATGGGTTGATGACAACGGAAAGACTCAGGTCAACCGCGGTTACCGTGTACAGTTCAACGGCGCTATCGGCCCGTACAAGGGAGGCCTTCGCTTCCATAAGAGCGTTACACTCGGCATGCTGAAATTCCTTGGATTTGAGCAGACATTCAAGAACAGCCTTACCACCCTGCCGATCGGCGGCGGCAAAGGCGGCTCTGATTTCGATCCTCATGGAAAGAGCGATGCGGAAGTCATGCGTTTCTGCCAGGCATTCATGACAGAACTGCAGCGTCACATCGGTCCGAATACAGACGTTCCTGCCGGTGATATCGGCGTCGGCGGACGTGAAATCGGCTACCTGTTCGGCCAGTACCGCAGAATCCGTGATTCCTATGACAACGGTGTTCTCACCGGCAAGGGACTCACCTACGGCGGAAGCCTGATCCGTCCGGAAGCTACCGGCTTCGGCGGCATCTACTATGCACAGCAGGTATTCGCGCATGAAAACGACACCATCAAGGGAAAGACCTTCGTACTCTCCGGTTACGGAAACGTAACCTGGGGCGCAGCCACCAAGATCACAGAGCTCGGCGGCAAGGTCGTAACCATTTCCGGTCATAACGGTTATGTCTATGATCCGGATGGCGTCAACACAAAGGAAAAGCTGGACTACCTTCTTGAGATCCGTGCAAGCCGCAACGCAAACGTTAAGATGTATGCGGACAAGTTCGGTCTTGAATTCCACGAAGGCGAAAAGCCGTGGGGCGTCAAGGGAGATGTCTACATCCCGTGCGCAACACAGAACGAAGTCGGCATGGAAGAAGCAAAGCAGATCGTTGCCAACGGTGCGAAGTACTACTTCGAGCTCTCCAATATGCCTACCAGCAACGAAGCAGTCGCATACCTGCAGGAAAACGGCGTCATCGTCGCTCCGGCAAAGGCAGTCAACGCCGGTGGTGTTGCGGTATCCGCACTCGAAATGTCCCAGAACAGCCTGCGTTACGGCTGGAGCTCTGAAGAAGTTGACCAGAAGCTCAAGGACATCATGAAGTCCATTCACGACAACAGCGCAAAGGCTGCGGAAGAATACGGCCTCGGCTACAACCTCGTTGCCGGCGCAAACATTGCGGGCTTCCTCAAGGTTGCCGAAGCAATGCTGGCACAGGGACTGTTCTGATCACTGAACTCTCAAAGTCTCATTACTCTCCGGATTCCATCGGGTCCGGAGAGTTTTTTATGATTCAAATAAAAGCCCGGATCATCATTTCCGGGATTTCATCAGTTCTGAATAAAATGCTATACACAAGAATCCGTTTATCACCCGGATTCTGTATTGTCCAAAGTGGCTGGGGTGGCGGGATTCGAACCCACGCATGAGGGAGTCAAAGTCCCCTGCCTTACCGCTTGGCTACACCCCAAGAGAAACCTGCTTCATTGTATTACAAAACAGGCTTTTTCCAAAATCGTTTTAAATCAGATTGAAATGTTTCATCGCAAGCCAGATGCCGTCTTCTTCAATATCCGCGGTCACATAGTCTGCCGCTTCCTTTACCTTCTGCGCACCGTTTCCCATTGCGATACCGGTTCCGCATGCCCGGATGATCTCAATATCATTTTCGGAATCTCCAAAGGCATAGGAATCCTGCACGTCAATATTGAGATACTTTGCCAGTTCCATCGCGCCGGCCGCTTTATTGACACCACGCGGGGTCAGTTCACACCCCTTCATCTCGCTTGTGACACTCAGACTGGGACACTGGTCAATCGTGTCCGGAAGCTGGGAGATCACATGCATGTAATCCACCTCCGGTCCGAAGAAGAGATCCATCTTACAGCACTGGCCCGCATTCGCCGGATCAAATACCATAGAGTTCATCTTGCGGATCCGCTCTGCGCCGGCATGCGCATATTTCCGGAAATGATCCATGCCGTATTCGGTCATGCGGCTGGTGCGGATCGACTGAACCGACATTCCTGCGCCTGCCTTCTGAGCGATTTCGTAAACTCTCAGGACATCCGCATTGTCAAAGAAATGGGTAAATACCGGTTCCCCGTTCACA
The DNA here is from genome assembly GCA_017419465.1 of Solobacterium sp. Taxonomy (GTDB): domain Bacteria; phylum Bacillota_I; class Bacilli_A; order Erysipelotrichales; family Erysipelotrichaceae; genus Bulleidia. The sequence goes on from JAFOLE010000238.1 coordinate 3,677, forward strand.
AACCCGCAGGCACCGCTGCCTCCGATCGCACCGTCAAACAGTTCCGGATCAAGATACTCTTTCAGCGAATCATACGCACGGCCGCTGGAAATAAACGCACGGTGTCCCCGTTCCTTTGCCATACGGAGTGCTTTCAGCGCACTGTCGGGAATCGTAAATGTCCTGTGGGAGAGAAGCGTGTTATCAATGTCAAAGAATAAAATACTCATAATCAACCCATCCTGAAACCTGCCGTCATGATGACCGGCCATGATATGAAATTTACAATAACTGCACAGAAAAAACAACGGACAGGATCGCCTGTCCGTTATTGTTAAAGATCTTTACAGTCAGAGAGCTTGCGCTTTACACCGTTGAGAATCACATATCCGGTTTCCGGATCGTTATGAACGATGTAGCGTCTTCCGAAGTCTGCCGCATCCTTCGCGGAAAGTTTCGGATGCACATGTCCGTCTCTCCCCTCACAGGTAAGATCTTCTTCCTTCGAGATCACATGCCCGTCGGAAGAAATCATCCTGCCCTGTTTTCTTGCCTTTGCAAGAACGGAAGAGAATACCGAGAAGATTGCAATCCAGATTCCGAGAAACAGCAGTACGGACAGGAATCCATCAATGCCCATTGTTATTTCACGGCTTCCTTAATGCCTTCCGCAAGTCCGGCGAGTCCCTGAATTTCAGAAGGAATGATGATCTTGGTTGCCTGGCCGTTGGCTGCCTGTGCAAATGCCTCAAGGCTCTTGATGCGAAGCAC
>JAFOLE010000239.1 GCA_017419465.1 Solobacterium sp.
AGGGGTGTGAAGGCAATGGCCTCGCGGGAACGGATGGCATCGGAAATCAGTTCAAACTTGCGGGACATCGCCGCATCATTTCTGCCGTTCTTGAAGCTGATGTAAATCTCTTCCTGAAACAGTTTGCGCTGCGGCACACTCAGCGTCGCAAGAATCTTGCGCGTCAGTGCGGAGGATTCTGCAGGGGAAAGGAAGGCGGCACCGTATACCGCATTGAGAAGGCTTCGCACTTCGTTCTGTTTGAACTGGCGCTCTTCGAGATAATAGCCTTCACTGTTGTCGCGCCAGCTGCTGATCTTATGTCCGTATTTTTCAAGAAGTTCAATATTGGAGTACAGCGTGCGGCGTTCCAGCGTAAGACCGTATTTGCTTTCGAGCTTCTTCCGGATCTGCGATGCGGAGAGAATATGATCCTTGTCTGTGGAAGATTCCAGAATCTCTAGCAGAGCGAGAGGAAGTTCTTTTTTGTCGGCCATTGGCGTGTCTCTCTTTCTAAGTAGAATAGGTTTATTTTTTATATAACATAATGACGTGAACAAAAACTGAACATTTTGATATTTTTGTACATTTTTGCAATTTACCCGAATCTCCGTCTTCGATGAGGCGGTCTTTGACCGTGGTATAATGCACACTATGAGAACAGTAATACAGCGTGTCCGTGAGGCTTCCGTAACGATTGACGGGGAAGTTCACGGCGAAATCGGAAACGGACTTCTGATCCTTGCGGGATTCTGCGACAGCGACGACCGCGAAACCGCAGAGCGCATGGCCGACAAGATCCGGAGACTGCGGATCTTTGAGGATGAAAGCGGAAAGATGAACCTGTCCGTTGAAGATGTCAAAGGTGCCGTCCTTTCCATTTCCCAGTTCACGCTGTATGCCGACTGCCGCAAGGGCAACCGGCCGAGCTTCGTGAAATCGGGTTCTCCCGAACACGCAAAGGAGCTCTATCTGTATTTCAATGATGTTCTGCGTTCCAGAGGAATTCACGTGGAAGAAGGCATCTTTGCCGCAGACATGAAAGTCCGCCTGCTGAATGACGGTCCGGTGACGATCACCATGGACTCGGAAGAAGTTCTGGCCGGCGGCAGTCAGCGCCGCTGAAAACTGTTTTGACAGGCGCAGGGAGGATACTGTATGGTCGTACCGGATTATGATCTCAATGACATTGTCGAAATGAAAAAGGAACATCCCTGCCGTAAGTCGAAGGTATGGCGGGTGATCCGCATGGGTGCGGATATCAAGATCAAGTGCCAGGGCTGCGGAGCGGTCATCATGTTTCCGCGTCATGAGTTTGAACGCAAACTGAAGCGCGTTGTGGAAAAGGCACCCGCAGAGAATGCGGCCTGACGTACTATAGTGTTTAGTTGCCGGAGGAGAAATACATGGCATTAACTGCAGGAATTGTCGGACTTCCGAATGTCGGAAAGTCCACATTATTCAACGCCATCACCAACAGCCAGGTGCTGGCAGAAAACTATCCGTTCGCGACGATTGCGCCGAATGTCGGCGTGGTGGAAGTGCCGGATGAGCGGATGGACAACCTTGTTGAGCTGTTTCACCCGAAAAAGGTGATCAATACGACCTTTGAATTTACCGATATCGCCGGTCTTGTCAAAGGGGCTTCCAAGGGTGAGGGACTCGGAAACCAGTTCCTTGCGAACATCCGTGAGACCAATGCGATCATCCACGTTGTCCGCTGTTTTGATGACGCGAATATCGAACACGTAGAGGGATCGGTCGATCCGGTGCGTGATATTGAGGAGATCAATCTTGAACTGTGCATGGCAGATCTCGATACCGTGGAAAACCGGATCGCCAAGGTTCTGCGCAAGGCACAGACCAAGGAAAAGGGTGCCGTAGAGGAAAACAACGCACTTCAGAAATTCAAAGAGGCGCTGCTTGCCGGAACTCCGGTGCGCATGCTGGAACTTTCCGACAGTGAAAAGGAACTTCTGAAGAACTATTCCCTGCTTACCGCAAAGCCGGTCATCTATGTCGCAAATATGAGCGAAGATGAAGTGAGTGATCCGGACCAGAGCCCGTACTATACGGCGGTGAAGGAACTTGCGGCGAAGGAAAACAGTGAATGCATTGCGATCAGCGCCCGCATGGAAGAAGAACTTTCCGGCATGGACAAAGAGGAAAAGAAGGCATTCCTGGATGAACTCGGCATCCGTACGGCCGGTCTTGATCAGATCATTCAGGCAGCCTACCATCTGCTTGGCCTGCGCACCTTCTTTACGGTCGGCGAACCGGAGAACCGCGCATGGACCTTCCGTGAAGGAATGAAGGCCCCGCAGTGCGCCGGCATCATCCATACGGATTTTGAAAAGGGATTTATCAAAGCGGAAGTCTACAGCTATGAGGACATCATGGAATACAGGACGGAAGCAGCGCTGCGGGAACACGGAAAACTCCGCATTGAAGGCAAGGACTACGTGATGAAGGATGGCGACATCGTCTTCTTCCGCTTCAATGTGTAAGGGCGATGCGGTTGGAATTCTTTCCGCATGATGATAAATTGAAAGTGACAGGAACACTAATTGCAGGAGGTATAAAATCATGAAACTGATTCTGGCAATTGTATCCAATGATGACGCAACCGCAGTCAGTGCTGCGCTCACAAAGGAAAACTTTTCGGTAACCCGTCTTGCGACAACCGGCGGCTTCCTCCGTGCAGGAAATACCACGATGATCGTCGGAACCGAAGACGATCTGGTGGAACACTGCATTGAGATCATCGGAAGCGAGTCGGAACGGCGTACGGAAATCGTCCCGTCCACCGCAAGCTATGATATCGGACGCTATGCGTCCTTCCCGGTGGAAGTTCAGGTCGGCGGCGCAACGATTTTTGTGCTCGACGTCGAACAGTTCCGCAAGCTCTGAGTCAGCGTAATCATTAAAAGCACGCTCCGGCGCAACGTCATTAAGTTAAGGAAGAGGTTTACAGAGTAACTTGAGAGTATTCTGTAGACCTTTTTTCAAGATTGAATGATAAGACATTATGAAAAGCATCATATGATGTCATAATGTGATCTGGATTATCAGTTATAATGAAG
>JAFOLE010000240.1 GCA_017419465.1 Solobacterium sp.
ACATAGCTGTCCACACCGCGGATCGCCTGCGACCAGTTATTTGAAATACGGTCCTGGGATGCCATGCGGTTGTTGTATCCCTGCATGATGATGTTGCTGGTCTCACTTAAGGTCTGTGAGATCTGCGCCTGCCTCTGCATGTTCATTGCCTGCGACTGCAAAGCATAGTTCATCGCATTGCGAAGACTTGCCTGTTCACTCTGAACCTGTGCGATATGCGCCTGTTCCAGCCGCTGATTCAATGAGGCATCCTGCGTCCAGCTCCCCGCAAAGGTGAAGAAGTTCTTCATGACTTCTCCCTCTTTCTCTGTGGGTCCTACCGCAAAGTACAGCCGTTTGGATCCCCATTCGATGGCATCGACCGGTTTTCCGTAATCCGATGCGTGTCCGAATTCCGGCAGGCTGCCGTCTTCGGGAGCTTTCTTTTTCCCTTTCAGCCGCAGGACATTGGTCATCTTGCGGTTGAGGGTTCCCATCGGTGCGGCATCATAGTATTCCAGTCCGAAGAGATCGGCGCCGGTGACAATCGTCCAGTCTGTTCCGTTCTTTTTATACCGGCAGATCAGTGCCTGTGCCTCGCACTGCACATTCTGCAGGCGCAGTTCACACTGCACATTCGGCAGCTGGATATGCGCGTTCTCCTCAAAGCGGGATACCAGTTTCGCGGCTTCCTGGTTCCGGTTCAGGCTGTACGCGGTCGGCAGACTTCCGCCGGTTACCGGCGTCACCTTTGTGCCGGCGATGCGTTCCGCTACGCTCTGAAGGTAGTCCTGCGGCTCCATGTACTTTTTCCACTGTTTCCGCGGGCTTGCCAGCTGTAACGGTCCGTTTAGCAGATAGTGATACCAGTGTTCTCCGTACCGTGATCCAAGCGTCATCGTCTGGTCGGGACTTGCGGCGGTTGCGGTTGTCCCAAACGGTGTGATCTCATCAATTTTGACTTCTTCATACGTACCGGACACGTTCCATCCTTCCGGAACCAGCGCACTGCCGATCGCAAATCCCCTGGCATCCTGAAACATGACCGGCATCTGGACCGGTTTCGGTGCACTTTTCACAAGAGAAATTTTCGTGCCGCAGGCCGGGCAGAAACATGCGTCCAGGCCCTCCGGTGCTTCAAAAGCTCTGCCGCAGTTCGGGCAGGTCAGTGTTGTTGCGGGCATAATTGATCCTCCGTCATCTCGTCGTTATGAATGATTAATGAAAGTATGGTTCTGTTTTTATTGTACCTTTCCATATTACCAGTACCGATTGCCAGTTATGGCAACACGGAAAAGGACCTCCATCAGAGGTCCTTCCTGCATTAATTCAGTTCTTCTTCCGACCAGAACAGGTCATCCAGTGTCTTGCCCAATACCCTGCAGATCTTTACACAGAGATTGATCGTCGGGTTATAGTCTCCCTTTTCAATGGCGCTGATCGTCTGCCTTGAAACGCCGACCGCATCCGCAAGGTCCTGCTGGGACAGATCCATGCCGGCACGGGCTGCCTTTAATCTCAGGTTCTTCATGCCTCTTCCCGTTCCTCCATGTTTTTCTTTACCAGTCCGACAACCGCAAGCACCGCAAACAGGACAAAGCACATGAAGTTGGCAAACGGTGCCTGCAGGATACCATTCACGACCATACTGTGATTGACCCAGGCAAGTACCGCAACCAGCAGATTCACGGCGGCGATCACCGCCATCATGACAAAGAATTTATTCGTCTGCGTATTGAGTCCGATGTAAGCATCATGCCAGATACTGTAAACCGCCTGTACGCCGACTCCCGTCATGATTACCAGGAACCGTGAAACCAGCGGTTCCATCGGCAGCGGTCCGAACGTCTCCGCCAGTCCAAGCAGCACTTCCAGCACCAGGACGGTGAAGAATCCGTACATATATGCCTCACCTCTTGCCTTCTTCTGCATCTCATCATATTCCGTGCGGAGTGAGCGGTTTTTGTTTATAGACATCAGAAGCAGCACGGAGAGCAGCGTACCGATGATAATTCCGAAGATAATACCGTAAGCTCTTGCCGGATTGTAGTTATTCATAACATTTCCTCCTGTCGGAACCTCTTCCGAACACATGCTCAATATACATTCTGAAATGATTTATGTCAACTATAATTTACATATTTCATCCATAAATTGCATTTTGTCTGTGATATATGCATAATACGCACCTGTTTCCGGCTTTCTTACTGGTTAACGTATAATTTGCGTATTATTATTTAGAATAATGCGCAAAATTTGCGTATATTAAATATATGAATACGCAATCCGATCACAATTTAAAACAGCTGCGAAAACAGAAACGACTGACTCAGAAGGAAGCTGCTCTGCAGATCGGTATTTCACTGCGTTCATATCAGTCTTATGAGACGGACCCGGCTCTGAAAAATACACTGAAGTACCGGTTTATTATCAGCGAACTTGAACGAATTAACCGGATCGACGAGGAAAATGGAATTCTGAGGATAAAAGATATACAGGAGGGCTGTGCCGAAGTATTCCGGAATTATCCTGTCGAGGCTTGTATTCTGTTTGGCTCCTACGCAAAGAATACTGCTTCCCCGTCCAGTGATATCGATCTCGTTGTGTCCGCTGATGTGCAGGGTCTGCAGTTTTATGAACTCGCTGAGTCAC
>JAFOLE010000034.1 GCA_017419465.1 Solobacterium sp.
CTGAATCTCCGCCGGTGTTCCCTCTGCCAGCAGCATGCCGTAGTTCAGTACGGAAATGCGTTCGCAGATGCCCATTACAAGCTTCATATCATGTTCGATCAGAAGGATCGCAATGTGGAAGTGATCCCGGACAAAGCGGATCATATCCATGAGGTCCGCAGTCTCCTGCGGGTTCATGCCGGCTGCCGGTTCATCCAGCAGCAGGAGTTTCGGCTTTGTCGCCATGGCACGGGCAATCTCAAGACGCCGCTGTGCACCGTAAGGAAGATTGCCGGCAATCAGATCCGCATCCTTGTCGAGGCCGAAGATGCGAAGCAGCTCCATCGCTTCTTCCGTAACCTTCGCTTCCTGTTCACGGTACTTCGGAAGCCGCAACACCGCCTCAATATTATTGTACGTGATCTGGTTGTTCATGCCGATCTTGACATTGTCAATCACGCTCATATTGGAGAACAGACGGATATTCTGGAAGGTCCGGGCAATACCGGCCTTGTTCATTTCGACAACGCTCATGCCGGCGGTATCCTGTCCGCAGAATTTGATCGTTCCGCGGCTTGGCTGATATACCTTTGTCAGCATGTTGAAGACGGTGGTCTTGCCGGCGCCGTTAGGACCGATGAGACCGACGATTTCGTTGTTATATACCTTCAGATTGAAGTCATTGACCGCAGTCAGTCCGCCGAAGTCGATGCCAAGATCGATGACTTCGAGAACGGGAATCTTATTTTCACTCATCCGCTGCCGCCTCCTTTGTTCTGTTTCCGGTCAGTTTCTTCCGGAGACCGGCCGCAAATGTCTTCACCTTCTCATTATTGGAGAGAATCATCGTGAGGATCAGGATGACGGAATAGATGATCATCCGGTAATCCTGCAGACCGCGGAGCAGCTCCGGCAGAAGCACGAGAACGATTGTCGAGATGATCGTTCCGGTCATGTTTCCAAGACCGCCGAGCACGACATATACAAGAATCAGAATCGAGAGATTAAATCCGAACTTGGACGGAATCAGCGTCGTGTAGTTCAGACCGTACAGCGCACCGGCTGCGCCGGCAAGCGCAGCGGATACCACGAATGCCAGCATCTTTGTATTCGCCACATGAATACCGACCGACTCTGCCGCGATGCGGTTGTCACGGCATGCCTGAATGGCACGGCCGCTGCGGCTGTAAATCAGGTTGTAGATAATGGCCAGTGCCGCAAGGATCAGAATGACACCGACCGTGAAGGTCGCAATACGCTGTGTGCCGGTGGCACCCATCGGACCGCTGATCAGCGCTTTTCCGCCCGGAGTCAGTTTCAGTTTGTTTTCGACAAAACTGAACTGGAATCCGTTGGAGTCAAAGCCGACGTAAACGTTGTTGATGAGAGACTTGATGATCTCACCGAACGCCAGCGTTACGATGGCAAGGTAGTCACCCTGCAGTTTCAGAACCGGAACACCGATCAGAATACCGAACAATGACGCAAGCAATGCACCGATGACAATCGCGATGAGAAGCCGGATGATGCCGTTGGGAATGATGCCCGCAAGCGCACCGGAGACACAGACGCCGGAAAACGCGCCGATGCACATGAAGCCAGCCTGACCGAGGTTCAGCTCGCCTGATACGCCGACATTCAGGTTAAGACCGAGTGCCGCAACGATATAGCAGGTAACCGGAACCAGCAGTGACTGGAACATACTGGAGAGGTTTCCGGTCGCCATCAGAAGTTCAATCGCGACATAACCGACAATGATGATCAGGAAGGAAATGAGCCGGCTGCGGTATTCCCTGCTGAACAGTTTTGCGAAGATATTCTTGTTTGTCTTCATAGCCGCCTCCTTACACCTTCTCACTCAGCTTCTTGCCGAGCAGTCCGGTCGGCTTGATCAGAAGCACGATGATCAGAACCGTAAACACGATCGCATCACTGAGCTGGGTGGAAACATACGCCTTCGAAAGAATCTCGATCACGCCCAGGAGAAGTCCGCCGAGGAACGCACCTGGAATCGAACCGATACCGCCGAATACAGCTGCGGTAAATGCCTTGATGCCGGGCATCGAGCCAAGTGTCGGGCTTAAGGTCGGATAGGTAGCGCATAACAGAACCGCCGCAAGGGCCGCGATACCGGAGCCGATTGCGAAGGTAATGGAAATGATGCTGTTGACATTGATGCCCATCAGGGTAGCGGCACCTTTATCTTCTGAGCATGCACGCATTGCCATGCCCGTTTTTGTCTTATTAATGAATAATGTAAGGCAGACCATTACGGCGACACATACAAAGATCGTAACCAGTGTGAGATAGGAAATCTGAAGCTGTCCGCCGAATAACTTCAGTGCCCCGTTGCCGATAATGGAAGGGAAAACCTTTGTGGAAGAGGACCACAGAAGCTGAGCTCCGTTCTGAAGAAAATAACTGACACCGATGGCGGTGATCAGAACCGACAGACTGGTTGCCTGACGCAGCGGCTTGTAGGCAAGCCGTTCGATGACGACACCGAGCACCGTTGTCGCAAGCATCGACAGCACCACCGAAACAATCACCGGCAGGCCGAAACTGTTCAGTGCAAAAAACGCAACAAAAGCGCCGACCATCATGATATCGCCGTGTGCGAAATTAAGCATTTTCGCAATACCGTATACCATGGTGTAACCAAGCGCGATAATTGCATATACGCTTCCAAGACTCAGCCCGTTGATCAGATATGATAAAAAGGCCATAGATTAATCCCCCTTCCCTTAAAAATACAATAAGGTTGCCAATGTTTCCATCGGCAACCTCGAAATTTCGCTTAGAAACCTGTAGATCAGCCTTCTGCGCCGACGTAAACGCCGTTTTCGATAACGACTGCTTTCGGAGCCTTGGAGACTTCACCGTTTGTGTTCCAGTTAACATCTGTACCGGTCAGACCGTTGAATGTCATGGATGTGAACTGCTGAACAAGAGCGTCCTTGAGGTCCGCATTGCTCATATCGCTTGTGCAGCCTGCAGCTTCGAGAGCCTGTGCAATTGCATAGACACAGTCATAAGCATCCGCAGCGAACTGGTTCGGTGTCTCACCGAACTTTTCCTGATACTTTGCAACGAAGTTCTTTGTCAGATCATCGGAAGCATCTGCGGAGAACGGTGTGAGGAGGTAAACGCCTTCTGCCAGGCTGGTATCGAAACCTTCCATGGAGAGAATGCCGTCCATGCCGTCAACGCCGAATACGGTCGGCTTGTAGCCCATGTCGTTAGCCTGCTTGAGGATTGTGGAAGCCGGCTGATAGTAGATCGGGAGGAACAGGATGTCTGCACCGGCATCCTTAGCCTTTGTGATCTGAACGTTGAAGTCGTTGTCTTCACCCATGAATGCTTCATCGGAAACAACTTCGAGACCCTTTTCAGCAGCCTCTGCGATGAACTTGTCATGGATACCGATGGAATACTGGTCATCGTTCTTATAGATGATACCGACCTTTGAGCCGAGCTGCGGGTTTGCGCTGAGATAGTCTGCAGACGCAACACCCTGGTTCGGGTCAGTGAAGCACATCTGGAAGACGTTTCCATAAGGATTAGCGGCATTTGTCGCATCCTGATAGATAACTGCCAGCGAGGAGCCGGACGGTGTCAGAGCGAATGTGCTGTCATCCTGGTACATCTGTGCAACCGCAGCACCCGGAGCGGATGTAACGGTAAGCAGGGAGATCTGCATGCCCCAGTCCTTCAGTGCGTTGTATGCGTTGACTGCCTTCTCAGCATCGTGCTCATCATCTTCCATGGTGAGCTCGAACTGGACGCCGCCCTTCGCGTTGATTTCTTCGACTGCAATTTCAGCAGCGTTCTTGACTGCCTGGCCATAGACGGAAGCGCCGCCTGTCAGAGGGCCGGAAAGTCCGAGTTTGAAAGCGCCTGCCGCAGCAGTTGTCTCTGCCGGTGCTGCAGCGTCTGTAGCTGCACCGTCGTTTGCTGCAGGAGTGGATGTGTCAGCGGAAGAACCGCTTCCGGAGCAAGCTGCCATGGACAGTGCCATTACTGCAGCAAGTCCTCCTTTAACAAGTTTTTCGAATTTCATCATTCTTTCCCTCGATTTCTAACTCCATAGATAAATGAAGTTGTGTTTATTATATTGAGTTGATTTCACCAATTCAACACATTTCTTTCTTCTTTTTTCATTATTTGCAGAAAATTTATGAAAAAAATGAAGGGCATTTTCATTACACAAAAAAGCGAAGCATCAATCTGCTCCGCGTAATGGGATTGCCCTGCTTAAGCGCCCTTCTGTTTGCCGTAGAATTTCCAGATGAGAAACGCTGCCACAGCGACAACCGCGATAATCAGGACCGGTGTCAGTCCGCTGCCGGTTTTCTGAACGACAGGATCGGCAGGAATATCCAGCATGATCCTGCTCAGTGTGATAAGAGCATCCATAATAAACCTCCCGCAATGGTTACTGTATTCATTATAAGCGAATTCCGATACGGATGGGGCATATCCAGTCCCATGCGGTAGATCCACCCTTCCAGCAGAATGACCAGCGGTTCAAGAACCAGATAAATAACAACATGCACAACGGAAAGATCCATCCGCAGATACAGAAGACCTGCAATCAGGTGAAGCAGCGGATTGGTCACGATATTTGCCAGCGCAATCAGCAGCTGTCCCCTGGCACTCCGGATTCCAAGCAGATATCCGACGCCCATCTCAATGACTGCCGTCAGCGCCATGGGAATCAGGAATGAAAAATCAGCCGGCATCGGATTCTCCTGCCGCATATGCCAGAAGCACTGCGGAAACAAGACTGCCGAGCGATCCGATCAGCGGAACGGAGACAGAACTGGTATAGATCAGCACAAAGCCAAGGTACAGCGCAAACGTCAGAAGCCCGAATGCCAGTCCCGGCATGCCGGGCATACGCTTTGCGAGAAGATACAGCGTCAGCGGCATCGACATGTTAAACAGAAACAGGGCCGCAAGTCCAAACGGCAGAATGTCTTTAAAGAAATAACAGACCGCCGCGCCCACCAGTGAAACCAGTGCGGTGCGCCGGATTCCGAACCGGGCACCCGCAAATCCGCCGGCACTTTTTCCCACTGCCAGCATGATCGTCGCAAGAAAGGAAAGCGCAAAGCCATTCTTCCAGGAAAAGCTGACGGATGTTCCGACCGCAGAACGGATGACCACAACCGCAAAGCAAGCAAGCGCTGCAGGAATAACCCCCTTGCGTTCAAATACAAACTCCGGCATGGACGCATACTCCGGTTCAGACCCCTGCATATTCCGATACAGTGTGAGCCAGAGTGCCGCAAGCACAAGTGCGGAACATCCAAGGACAATTCCCTTCCCGACATTACTGATCTGCCCGCCGAGAAACAGACCGATCGCACCCGGTGCCACAAAGACACCGAGTCCTCTGCCGCGCAGTCCGGCGCGGTCATCTTCCTGAATGGAGGTAACGCCTCCGCCGGTATGAAACAGGGCGTTTCCGATGCCGAGAATGACCGGATTGGTGATTGTGCCAAGCAGTGTGACAAGAATACCCGCGGTCGTAAACCAGAACGGCGGCATGTCTTTTGAAACTCTGCCCTCCCCGATGATCCGGTCCAGCAGAATGCCGAGCGGCATCTGTACCGCAAAGGCAAAGAAGCTGTAATAAAGATATACACGGAACGGATCATAGCAGTAACGGAAGGTTCCGTATACCGCAAACGCACACAGAAAATCGATCATGCAGTGCATGACCGATACGATTCCAATACGTCTGATTTCCCGCCTGCTCATAAGGAACTGTTATCAAGCGCAGTATAGCCTTTTCCCTTCAGACACTCCTGCACTTCCGCACTCTCCTGTACATGCAGGATCGCGACCGGATTCTTCACATTCCGGATATAGCAGACATAGAGGTAGTCGATATTGATGAAACTGTCCGATACATCCTTCAGAAGACGGTTCAGACTGCCGACTTCTTCGGAGATGACAATACCAAGAACGTTGTCGATCTTGGTGAGGTATCCTTCTTCCTCAAGAATCGCTTTTGCCTTCTCCGGGTCCGAGCACAGCATCCGGATGATGCCGAATTCCGGGCTGTCATTACTGACGACGTTGTAAAAATCGACTCCGGCCTCGGAGATGTTGCTGATGATTTTGTTCATCGATCCTTTTTTGTTTTCCGCAATTACAGATACCTGTTTCAGCATAACTGTTCCCCCCTATCAATGTTTCCGCAGCGACCCGTTATTCCGTCCGCCCGGTCAGTACATTCGCAAGTTCTTCGGCTTCTTCCGCATGCGCACAGTTCGGATTCAGTCCGACCAGCACACCGTCTCTTCCATCGACCGGAATTCCGTAGATACCGTCCTCACGGTGCGGCAGCGCTCCTGCCTCCATCAGCATCCCGGCGTCATGTTCCGGAAATTCATAAATATCTGCGGCCGCAGCCGGGTCGGTAAGTACCGTGTCGCTCACCGTATCCAGGGACTCTGTCTGGATGATGATCGCCCAGCCGTTATCCGGATTCTGCGCCGCAAATGCGTCCGCGCGTTCCTGAAACGCCGCAAGTTCCGCTTCATCACACCAGACAAGGAGTGTCACCTCTTCGGCTTCCGCCGGCTGTGACGGTTCCGGTTCGTTATTGCCCTTACCGCAGCCTGCCAGTAACAGCGCTGCCGCAAGCAGAAAGACTGTCTTTTTCATATGCCATCTATTTTAGCCGATTTCATGATTTCTGCATGAGAAAATGCCGCAGAAAAAAGAAAAGGCATATGAATGCATGCGGGATGCTTCATATGCCTGTTTCGTGTGTTGTACCGGAGAATCAGTTGTCTGCGGTTACTGCCTTGGCAGCGGTACGGCCGGAGACAAAGATTTCAACGATCGCATTTCCGCCGAGACGGTTGCCGCCGTGGATACCGCCGGTAACCTCTCCTGCCGCGTAGAGACCCGGGATGATTTCACCGTTGGTGTCAAGGACATGACGGTCGACATCAACCTTGAGGCCGCCCATGGTGTGGTGAGTGGACGGAGCCATCAGACGAACGGTCAGCTCTGCGCCGTCGAGATCATAGGTATCCGGGAGATACTTTCCGTTCTCGTCCTTTTCGCAGTTGCCGATCGTACGGTTTGCGTTGGTCTTCTTGACATCCGGATACTCATCAATGGCAGCCCCTGCCATGACAGCCGCGTCATACTCTTCGATGGTCTGACGTACAACTGCCGGATCCGCTTCGACGCCGATCTTCTTGAACAGATCTGCGAGACCCGCGATGTTGGTGCGGTAGTAACGGCCTTCATAGTCGCCTTCTGCCAGCTGCATCGGTGCCGGGAGTGCCTGTTCCTTGTTGTAGATTTCAACGAAGACACCCTTTGTGCCGTTGACTTCCATACCGTTGCGGAACTCTGCCAGAGACAGAACGTCACGCTCGGAGGTTTCATCAACGAAACGCTTGCCGGTTGTCGGGTTGATCCATACTGCGTAGTTGCCTGCGCCGAATGCGAGGTTTCCGTTGTCAACCCAGGAGATCGGCATCAGCTGTGTGAAGTTCATGCCGGTCGTAGCCGCACCGACTTCCTCACCCATGGTGATACCGTCACCCATCAGAGAGGAACGGTTGGTTGTCTTTGTGTTCTTTGTGAGATATTCGCTGTCCCAGTACTC
>JAFOLE010000241.1 GCA_017419465.1 Solobacterium sp.
GAAGTGGCAGAGGAAGACCTTGCGGAAAAGATAGAACTACTCAACAACAGACCGAGAAAGTGCCTGGGATATCAGACACCATCCGAAGTATTTAATGCCACTCACAAAGATTGTTGCGCTTAAATTGACAAATTATCTATACAAAAAACCGGATCGTGTTTCAGATCCGGATTCTGATGAAACGGTGTGTACGAATTACTCGTCAGGCCAGTTGCAGAGCTGATAGTACAGCTGCTCATAAATGCCTGCGCTCTGTTCCCACGAAACGTCCGTGTTCATTGCGCTCTTTATGAGGCCCTTCCAGCCCGGCTTGTTGTCGTAGTACTGCTCTACCGCCCAGCGGAGCGTATAGACCATGTCATCTGCGTTGGCAGCCCAGAAGCTGAAGCCGTTGCCTTCGCCGGTGTACTGGTTGTACGGGTGAACAGTATCCTTGAGACCGCCGGTTTCACGGACGAGCGGGAGTGTGCCGTAATGCATGGCAATCAGCTGTCCGATTCCGCACGGTTCATACAGGGACGGCATCAGGAAGAGGTCGCAGCCCGCATAGATGCGGTGTGCGAGTTCTTCGTTGTAGCCGCAGTAGTAAACGCCCTTGCCCTTGTACTCGCTCTCCATCCACTTGAATGCGTTCTCCGCATTTGCTTCACCGGTGCCGAGTACAACGAACTGGATATCCATGCCCATGATTTCCTGGAGACGGTCGGTGATCAGGTAGATACCCTTCTGGTTGGTCAGCCGGGATACGATACCGATCATGCAGACATCATTGGTTTCCTTGAGTCCGAGTTCTTTCTGAAGTGCAAGCTTGTTTGCCTTCTTGCCGCTGACATAGCTGCGAACATCATAGTTCTTTGCGAGCAGCTTGTCGGTCTTCGGGTTCCACTCCTTGGTATCAATTCCGTTTACGATACCCCAGAGGTCGTCTCTGCGGTAACGGAGAATGGAATCCATCTTCTCACCGTAGGTCTGGGTGAGAATTTCGCTGGAATAAGTCGGCGATACGGTTGTGATCTTGTCCGCATATACCAGACCTGCCTTCATGAAGGAGATGCCGGTATCGAACTTGATGGAACCGTTGTCGAAATAGTAGTAGTCAAGACCGAGGCAGGACGGCATCATATCTACACCGAAGTTGCCCTGGAATGCCAGGTTGTGAATGGTGTAAACGTGCTTGATTGCCTGATACCGGTAGTCATCCGCATAGCATGCATGGCACAGCAGCGGAATCATACCGGTCTGCCAGTCATTCGAGTGAATGATGTTCGGCCACCAGTCGATGAAGTAGATCATGTCGAGAACTGCACGCTGGAAGAATGCGAACCGTTCGCCGTCATCTTCATAGCCGTACAGGCCGTCACGCTCGAAATAGTGCTGGTGCTCGATGAAGTAGTAAACGACACCGTCAACCGTTGCGGTATAATACGTCGCCGGCTGATCGATCCATCCGGAATGGACCTGAATCGTTCCGATCCGCTCCAGCTGGTCGTAATACTTCTCGATGACCTTCTTATACAGCGGGATGACAACACGTGCATCGTGACCGCGCTTTACCAGCGCATTCGGGAGACTTGCCATAACGTCCGCAAGTCCGCCGGTCTTGATGAACGGAAGCGCCTCACCGCCTACAAACAGAATAGATCTTCCCATAGAATTCCTCCCGTCAGATACGGTCTCTGCGGGCTACATATACCGGCTCCGCATCGGTTCCTTCCAGTTTCTTGATATGGTGAACGATCGCATACTTGTCGACGACAACGTGATCAAGCTTTGCGTTCTCACCGATGTAAGCGCCCGGAAGCAGGATGCAGTTCTTGACGACTGCGCCCTTGCGAATGGTAACACCACGGCTGACGATGGAGTGTTCCACCGTACCGTCAATGGTTGCGCCGTTAGCGACAACACAGCTCGAGACCTTGGATCCTTCTGCGAATGTGGTCGGGCAGCTGTCGTTGGTCTGTGTGTATACCGGCCAGCCGGACTTGAACAGCTGAAGCGCTGTATTGTGGTCAATAAGATCCATGGAAACACGGAAGTACTCAGGCAGAGAGTTCAGGCATGCGACATAGCCCTTGACCTGATAACCCTTGATGTTCAGTTCATCAACGGAGTCTGCCAGAACATCCTTGAACCAGTACAGGGAGGAGGTGTCAGCCGCCTTCTTGACGAGTTCAATGAACAGCTTCTTTGTCATGACATACGCTTCCAGGGAAACGGTCTGACTCTTCAGCTTGCCGCGGTTCTTTTCAAGACCCTTGACGGTCTTGAACTTGTCGAGCTTCACAACATCGCAGCCAAGGAAGGAAGTCTTGGCATCCTTTGCGTTGTAGTAGCACATGGTGACATCCGCTTTGGACTCGATGTGCTGTGCAAGAACATCATTGAAGTCGATCGTGTATACGAAGTAGCTCGGTGCTACAACGACATACGGATTCGGATCTTCTTCGATGTACTGCATGTTGAGCATGTAGTTTGCGATATCGTGGTTGTAAACATCGGAAGAGAAGCTCTTCTCACCATAGAGGAGACGCAGTTTTCCGCGCTTGGAGTTGATGTTGTAGTGTTTGCCGTCACCGAGATGCTCGATCAGGTTGCGCGGTTTTTCCTTGCAGTAGACCTGAACATTGCTGATGCCGGAGTTTGTCATGTTGCTTAAGATGAAGTCAATAATGCGGTAGCGGCCCATGAATGCAATTGCCGGTACCGGGCGATGATCGCAGAGGCCCTCGATATTCGCCGTATTGTCTTCAAAACTGATAATTCCTAATGCACGCATATCTGTCTCCTCCTCACTCACTTTCCTGGCCCGCAACAAGTTTGATTTCCTTGCTGTTCTTGGAGCCGAATGTTGCGCCGGCAGGGACTTCGATGTCGTCTGCGACGATGCAGCGTGTAACAGTAGCGCCTTCACGGATAACCGCACCCGGCTGAATGACACTGTCGATGACCTTTGCGCCCTTCTCGATTACAACGTTTGTTCCGATTACGGAGTTGATCGCTGTACCGTCAATAACGCTTCCCTGTGTCACATAGCAGTGCTCAACTTTTGCATCTGCGCCGATGAACTGCGGAAGTGCGTTGACATCTTCGGTATAGATCTTCCAGGTCGCATCACCAAGATCGAGTTCTGCCTTGTCCTGCAGGAGATCCATGTTTGCTTCCCAGAGGGAATCAACAGTTCCGACATCCTTCCAGTAACCGCGGAAACGATAAGCGGTAAGACGCTTCTTATCCTTCAGGTAAGTCGGGATAATGTCGTTACCGAAGTCGTGATGGCTGTCCGGATTCTTTGCATCCGCTACGAGATACTTACGGAGTGTCTTGTAGGTGAAGATGTAAATACCCATCGAAGCGAGGTTGCTCTTCGGATGAGCCGGTTTCTCTTCGAATTCAATGATCATGTCATCCTTATTGGTGTTCATGATTCCGAAACGGGTAGCTTCCTTGAGGGAAACTTCACGTACTGCGATGGTCGCATCCGCGTTCCGTTCCTTGTGATACTTCAGCATCTTGTCGTAATTCATCTTGTAGATGTGGTCGCCGGACAGAACAAGGATGTATTCCGGATCAATGTTATCCAGGAAATCGATGTTCGCTGTGATCGCATCTGCTGTACCGCGATATACTTCGAGATTTGCGGTATCGCGCTCACGCGGTGTCAGAACATAGACACCTCCGTCATTCGTATCCAGACCCCAGTAATGATCCCGTGCAACATACGAGTTGAGTAACACGGATTCATACTGTGTCAGCACGCCTACGGTCTGAATGTTTGAATTGGCGCAATTGCTGAGTGGAAAGTCAATAATCCGGTATTTTCCGCCGAAGTGGACTGCCGGTTTTGCGACTTTCTTGGTCAGATCATACAGGCGGGAACCTCTTCCGCCCGCAAGAATCATGGCCACCATACTGTTCGCTCTCATGATTATATTTAGCCTCCTGAACTATATGAATATGATGATACCGCTTTCATTATAAACGAAATTTACGGTCTTGTTTTCCCGATTTTCATCGCATGTCAGAAACCGTATTACACATGCAGAATGATGTACGGATTATTTGTCGTTGTGAAGCCGTTTCCGCACTTCGCTGATGAAATACAGCGAGCCGGTAATCAGGACAGTTCCTTCGCTTCCGGCGCGCCGGCATGCCTCATTGATTGCTTCGTTCCAGTCTTCGATGATATCTCCGCCAAGATGTTCTGCCGTATCCGCCCGCGCATTGCGGAACGCGGTCGTGATCACTTCATCGCAGAACGATTCCATCATGGAACGCATGGCGGGTCCCTGCTTGTCCTTCAATGCACTGAATACACCGATCAGCGGACGGGCACAGTCTTTGGCAGCGCGCTTCAGCGCAGCCATCCCTTCCGGATTATGCGCACCGTCAAGAATGATGCGCGGATGTTCGGAAACCGTCTCAAACCGTCCCGGCCACGTGCTGGTGCGCACCGCGTCTTTCACCGCTTCCGATGTGATATCAATGCCAGCGGTCTTTGCGGCACTTAATGCAAGCATTGCGTCAAACTTGTAGTACGGCGCAGAGATCACCGTTTCATAGGTTTCCTCTCCGGCACGGAACCGGTATCCGTCTTCATTTTCAAACGGAAGATGGGCAATCAGCGGAGACCCGAGCGCTTCCGCCTGACGGCGGATCACATGCATCGCCTCTTCGGGAAGATCTCCTGTAATCACCGGACAGCCCGGCTTGATGATGCCGGCCTTTTCTCCGGCAATCTCACCCAGGGTATTTCCAAGGAATTCCATATGGTCATATCCAATGGAAGTAATGATTGAACATACCGGCGATGTGATGACATTGGTCGTATCGTAGCGGCCGCCCATGCAGACTTCAATGACCGCAGTATCCACCTGCTGTTCATGGAACCAGAGGAAACAGAACAGCGTGCTGATGCCGACCATTCCGAGTTTGTATTTCTCAATGATCTCCGCATAGCGGTTGGCATAGGAAAGGAAGACGTCTTCCGGAATCCATTCGTCATTGATGCGGATCCGGTCACGGATCGATTCCAGCTGCGGGGAGGTATACAGTCCCACCTTCGCATACTTCGTCTTCAGGATGTGATACAGAAACCGGCAGGTACTCCCCTTGCCGTTGGTGCCTGCCACATGAAAACACAAAAGACCGTTCTGCGGGTCACCGGCTTCATGCAGTGCCGCTGCGAACGGTTCATAGTAAACAAGCATGGATTTGCGGGAGAGCGCCCAGCGCTCTGCCTCTTCATAACTCTGAAATCTCATAGATCTTCTATCTGCCAGTTGATTTCCGGCTGTCCATGCGCTTTGAGGAATGCGTTTGCCTGCGAAAAATGCCGGCAGCCGAAAAATCCGCGGTACGCACTCAGCGGGGAAGGATGCGCTGCCTGCAGGACCAGATGCTTTGACGCATTGATCATCGGCACCTTGTTGCGGGCATTGCGTCCCCATAACAGGAACACGACCGGTTCATCCTTTGCGTTGATGCGCTCAATCACATGATCGGTAAACGTCTCCCAGCCTCTTCCCTGATGGGAGTTGGCCCGGCCGCGCTCTACGGTCATAACGGTGTTGAGCAGGAATACCCCCTGTTTTGCCCATGGCATCAGGTAGCCGTTATTGGGCATCCGGCAGCCGCAGTCCGTTTCCAGTTCCTTGTAGATGTTGATCAGGCTCGGCGGAATCTCGATGCCGGGATTTACGGAAAAGCACATGCCGTGGGCCTGATGCGGTTCATGATAGGGATCCTGTCCGAGGATCACAACCCGGATGTCCGGAAGATCGCACACTTCAAATGCACTGAATACCTGGGTGCGCGGCGGATAGATTTCACGCGTCGCATACTGTTCCTTCAGAAATGCGGAAAGCTGTCTGAAATACGGCTGTTCCCATTCTGCCTTGAGCCAGGGATACCATTCGTTATGATTCATGAGCGCCTCCCGTTCGAAGAAGAAGGACTCGGTGAAGGGGTCGGTGTGGCAGCCGGCTTTTTCTTATTGATATCGACGCCGTTCTGCCAGTCCGCAATATCTTCCGCAAGCAGTTCTTCAAATATTCCGTCTTTCTTCCGCAGATCATGTCCGATCCCGGTATACAGTTTCATCGTGACATTGGAGCCCTTCTGGCTCTTCCAGTTTTCATAGTCTTCCGCAGCGCTGACAATACTGTCATCTTTTCCCTGCTGGATCAGAATCGGAATTGCGACATAGCGTGTATATTTCAGCGCTCCCATCGCATCCCAGTCTTTCCAGTAGGACATCGGATAACCGCCGATCACTGCGGTATCCTGCGCATCTTCGTCTTCCAGTGCCTCTGCGGCTTCTTCTGCCGTGCTTTCTTCCAGCCAGGCTGCCCGCTGGAACAGCTGTGCACCGTCATTGGTAAACGGCGAATTGATCAGCACGAGACCGCCGGTAATTTCAAAATGATGATAGACATAGGAATATCCCATGGTTCCGGCAGCGCCGTGTCCGACATAGATGATCCTGCGCGCATTGACCGGATAGGTTTCCAGGCTGTGAAAGATCGAAGCCATATCCTCACTCAGCATCATTTCAAGATCATAGCCGAACATCTCCGCCAGCAAAGGATCTTCATAGCTGCGGGTATTGAACCGTACGCTTGCGATTCCGTTTTCCGCCAGGGCATGCGCAAGATCACGCCGCAGATCCGTATTGGATCCGGATTCATTCATCGCATCATCCAGTTCTTCACCGACAAGCACCGCAACCGGAGGAAGTTCCGGTTCCTCGTCCTTGTCATCTTCCTCGTCTTCTTCCGGAACAGGAAGCGTCAGAATTCCGGTGATCTTCGGTTCATTTCCTGCATAGATCCATTCTTCGGTCCAGCGCTCTGATGATTCCGGCTCGCTGAACGAAGGACGCATAAAGGAATGCATCTCTTCGATCTTCAGATCTTCGTTCATGCGGATCACCGCTTCCCGCACACCGGCTGATCCGCTCAGAAATACGACTGCGCCGATGTTGCCGTCACGGAATACCGGGGCTGCGCCGGCCGGGGACCAGGGGCCCTCTCCGTCCGCAAGCCATTCGGCTTTGATCGTATCCGCAGATGTCTGCGCAGCGAAAAGAGCAGCGAGGTCATCCCATCGCTCCTCTGCCAGTGCAAGCTCAATTTCTTCCGCCTTCTTCACAACCTTCCCATAGGTAACATCGGGCAAGGTATAGCTTTGTTCCTGTACGGCGGGTGATTCCTGACGGACAGGAACACTTCCGGCATCCGCAGAAGCACTGCCGGATGCACAGCCGCATAACAGAACTGCACACAGAAGGCTGATTACTGTCTTACGCAAACGGTCCTTTTCTCCTTCGTCTGTAAAGATTGAATCCTGCGATCAGGGCAATCACCCCTGCCGCACCAAGTCCGATCCATGCATACGGATACTGCAGATACGGACGGACTTCCGCCGGAACTTCCGGCTCTTCAATTTCCCACGGAATGCCCGGTTCCGGACTGATCCCGATTTCTTCTTCGGTGATCTCTTCCGGCGCAGGTTCACTCTCCGGGTGAATATAGTTTTCCACATCCGCTTCCACATATTCAAACGGACGGTCACCGCCCTTCATGAGAACGGTATTGAATTCTTTCAGGTCAAACTTATCGCCAAGTGCTTCCTCTGCGTTTTTGCGCAGTGTCAGGAATTTCATCATTCCGACGCCGTACGGCAGTAACAGGCCCGGTCTCTGAATGACAAAGTCTGCGATTTCCTGGGCACTGGAGCCGTTAAGTCCAAGGCTCTCCAGCCAGTTGGAAACCTGCGGAATACTCCAGCCGAGACCGTTGACCGCAAGGTCTACCGCCGCATCCTCCACATAGGACAATGCGATATAGATCCGGTTCAGTTCTGCGGCATCCGGGTTGATGTCACTGAATTCCCATCCACACCATTCGGAATACATGCCCCAGCCTTCCTGGTAACCGATGAAGTCATAGGACCGGCGCAGGAACGGCTCCGGCTGATTCAGGAACCAGGTGATCTGAAACAGATGTCCCGGGAATGCCTCATGGGCAAGTGTGGAATAGAGTTCATTGGGATCTTCTCCCACAGCCTTCTCATTGATGCGCACGATATTGTGTGTAATATCATCGATCGGCGGCGCAAGATAATATGCGACCGTCGCATCATTTGCGACAGAGGGATCCAGATAGTCGTACTCATAGGTCACTTCCGGTCCTTCCGGAAACATCTCCAGATGGGACTGAAGATATTCAAGCACTTCATCCGGTCCGGACAGTTTCGTCGTTTCCGTTTCATAGAGATCATCCACTGCCGGATTGCGCATATACAGGTCGATATACTGATCGACCAGATCTTCCAGGAACACGCCGCAGTCATCCAGCAGTTTCTCGACACTGTCCTGACTGCTTGTCTTATAACGTGCAAGCGCAGCGTAGTATTCCGCACCGCCGTTTTCATAGTTTGCGGTTCCGCCTTCAAACGAGCGGCTGCCGCGCAGCTTTTCCAGTTCTTCTTTCGCCTTGCGGTAGGAAGGAATATA
>JAFOLE010000035.1 GCA_017419465.1 Solobacterium sp.
AAGATCGCAGATAAAAATACCGAATTTATCGAGGAGTTCTCCTCTCATGCAATAAGCACAGTTCTGATCTTTCATAATGATATTCATCCTTTCTTCTGAATCTATTATATTGTGTATCTTACTTAATGTTTGTCCCGCACGCGCAAAATGAAAAAAGTTTATGGAAATCGAAAGACCGGCATCTGCCGGTCTTCTTGTTCATATGTTTTGTAATTGTTACTGCGCGTCCGTACCGATTGTTTCTGCCGCAAGTTTTCCGAATACAACCGTTTCCACAACCGCATTTCCGCCCAGACGGTTTGCGCCGTGGATACCGCCGGTCACTTCACCTGCCGCATACAGTCCTTCAATCGGAGCGCCTTCCTCATTCAGCACGCGGCATTCCGTATCGATGTGAATGCCTCCCATCGTGTGATGGATGCTGACCTGACGCGGCGTCATAACCCATGGTCCGTGTTCAAGCGCGGTGGAATACAGTGTTCTTCCAAACGGATCTTCCTCTGTGCCGGATACATATCCGTTAAAGGAATCGACGGTTTCCTGCAGGACTGCCGGATCCATTCCGGCTTTCTCCGCAAGTCCTTCCAGCGTTTCATCGGTCAGGACACATCCGTTGTTCAGAAGATACTCAAAGGTGAATCCATCCGCACTGCGCCAGGAAGGATCATGAATATCGGTATAAAGGGAACCGTCGCCGGATTCCAACATATAGAACACGCCGTCTTCCTGTCCCATTACCGCAAGACAGATTTCATCCCGCCGTCCGTCTTCCCGCACAAAACGCTTTCCCTGTTTATTCACAAAGATGATCTGATCGGTTCCGTTGACATCGCGCGGCGGATATTTTGTAAGCTGACCGTCTGTGCTGTTTCCAAGATACAGCAATTGAATCTGGTCCATATCCGTAAGTGAAGCACCGGCGCTGACAGCCATCGTAATGCCGTCTCCCACCGCACAGATCCGGTTTGTGGTAGGAAGATAAGACAGATCCGGCCATTTTCCGGAGGTGTTGTTTCCCTGAACCATCGCACTGTTTGCGGAGAATCCGCCGGTCGTAATCAGTACACCGTCTGCCGCATGGAAGACCAGCCTGATCGAGACACTGTGAGACGCCGTCAAGCACTGCCTGACAGGTGACCGTAGCGCCGGTAATCATATCCGCAGTCGGTGCGTTGTGTTCCACGACCGATGCGGCAGTCGCATTGACCGCTTCGATTCCCTGCTGGCGGAATACTTCCGGCAGCGTTTCCGGAAAATGCGCATCAACGGAGACGTCTTTGATATCCGACTCGTCTACGGTAACGGTTACGGTGTAGCTTCCCTCCATACTGGCGCCTTCCGCGGTATATGTTTTCTCTTCGCCGGACTGCGTATTAACCGGTGTTTCCTGCGCCGCGCATCCTGTGAAAAGGAGAAGCGCGCAGGATAATACCGCAAGTCCAAATTGTCGTTTCATCGCAAGAACCTTCTTCCTGTATGATGATAATGCTATATTCAGCGGAATCGAGTAGGAGGAAATAAATAGGTTTCCTCCTATTTATTTCCGACCTCTCACACCACCGTACGTACCGTTCGGTATACGGCGGTTCGAAATTCAATGACTATGTACTAACTGGTAGTAGTCTGCTAATGAAAGCAGACCCTTTCTTTTAAGAATCGCGTTCGTGACAGTTCGTTTCATGATCCCACTAGAAGCGATAGTCATAATTCCTTTCCGGCTGTTCGCATTTACGTGAGCCCAGAATGCATTCATGCCAAGTTTACGCAGTCCCCATTCCCGGCGTTGCGGTGTCTTCCACTGTTTCCAGATACACATTCGAATTCTGACTCTCAGCCAACTGTCCATTTCCTTCATCAATGTATTCATGTCGCATATTCTGAAATAGTTGATCCAGCCTCTGATGACTGGATTCAGTTTAGAGATGCGGTAATCCATCGACACCGACCAGCTCCGCTTACTGTATCCGTGCAGTTTTTCTTTGAACTTCTGCACTGACTTCAGATGCGGTTTGGGTCTCCACTTGCAGCATGAGAGAAAATAGTTCTAAGCTCTCTATATTCTATTAAATTA
>JAFOLE010000242.1 GCA_017419465.1 Solobacterium sp.
ACGGACACGACTGGCTGGTCGATATGGACCTGTCCAAGTTCTTTGACAACGTCAATCAGGACATTCTCATGATTCTCGTGCACAAGGTAATCAAAGACCCGGATACGGAGTCACTTATACGGAAATTCCTGCAGAGCGGAGTACTGGTAGAAGGAACATTTGAGGAAACCCGAATCGGAACACCGCAAGGCGGAAACCTCAGTCCGCTGTTAGCCAATATCTATCTGAATGAATTTGATAAAGAACTGGAAAGCAGAGGATTACGGTTCACAAGATACGCAGATGACTGTGTCATCTATGTCAGAAGTGAAGCGGCAGCCAACAGAGTGATGAAGTCCGTCACAAGATGGCTGGAGGAGAAACTGCGGGTACAGGTCAATGTCACAAAGACAAAGGTGTGCAGACCGGATGATACGAAGTATCTCGGATTCAGTTTCTACAAAAGAAACGACAAGTGGAGACCCAAACCGCATCTGAAGTCTGTGCAGAAGTTCAAAGAGAAACTGCACGGATACAGTAAGCGGAGCTGGTCGGTGTCGATGGATTACCGCATCTCTAAACTGAATCCAGTCATCAGAGGCTGGATCAACTATTTCAGAATATGCGACATGAATACATTGATGAAAGAAATGGACAGTTGGCTGAGGGTCAGAATCCGAATGTGCATCTGGAAACAGTGGAAGACACCGCAACGCCGGGAATGGGGACTGCGGATACTTGGCATGAATGCATTCTGGGCTCACGTTAATGCGAACAGCCGGAAAGGATTCATGGCAATTGCCAAAGGTGCACTTCAGTCTGTTCTGAATAACGATATTCTGAAAAGAAAGGGTCTGCTTTCTTTAGCAGACCACTACCAGTTAGTACATAGTTTTTGAATTTCGAACCGCCGTATACCGAACGGTACGTACGGTGGTGTGAGAGGTCGGAAATAAATAGGAGGAAACCTATTTATTTCCTCCTACTCGATTTATGGAGAATTTCAGATCAATCAGTAGTTTTCCGGTTCGATTTCAAATTCAATCATCGTTTCAATCAGCTGGATATCCGTATCGGCATTGATCTGCCACTTTTCGCCGTCCTGAATCGTAAAGATCGTTCCCGGCTTCATCTTCTCACCGGCACCATGAAGGACGGTGAGTGTCTTGCGGACACCGATATCGGTCTTGATCGTAACGGAAGACCCGGCACGGATGGTGAGCAGGGAGGTTTCGCTGCTTTCACTGCGGTGAAGCACTTCCTTTCCGCCATAGCGTTTGCCGATTACGCGCGGTTCCAGCCAGACATCATCCACAACCGTTTTCAGATCCGGGATCCGGTCTTTCTCCGCCACAAGGATTCCATCCCGGCTTGCCGCAATGACAAGATTCTTCACGCCCATCGCTAGGATCGGGAAATCGAGATGATTGACGATCAGCGTGTCTTCACACTGATCATCCCGGACGACCTGTCCGATATCCTTATTCTTTAACAGGCTGCACATTCCGGTCCAGGTACCGGCATCGGTCCATGTTCCGTTATAGCGCTTTACGGCAATGTTGGGTTCTTTTTCGACGACCGCATAGTCAAAGCTGATCTGCTTGAGCTCCGGATAACGCTGAAGAAGGTTGGCGTAACTGGAGCTTCCGAAGACAATGTCCGCACGCCGAAGCAGGTATTCCAACCGGCAGGCGAACACACCTGCATTCCAGAGCGCATGATGTTCTTCAATATATTTTTTTGCGGTTTCGGTGTCCGGCTTTTCCCGGAATGCACGTACTGCGCTGACCTCATCCGAGGAAGCCGGAATGATATATCCGTATTTGTCGCTCGGCGATGTCGGCTCGATGCCCATGAGCACAAGATTGGTATTGCCGTCATCGAGGATCTCTCCGAGACTGAACAGGCTTTCGTAGAAAGAGCGGTCCGCATAACTGTCAACGGAAAAAATGACAATCGGTTCCTGCGGGTCGACATGGTCATGGTCTTTCAGATACGAAGCCGCAAGGGAAATGGCAGGGAACGTGTTTCTGCGGCTTGGCTCTTCCGTCAGTGAGACATCAAACCCAAGCTGACTGCGTACTTCCTCCGTCTGAACACGTCCGGCCGCAATGGTGACCTGCACGTCGGGATCGATCTCCCTGATTTCGGAAATCGCATGTTCCAGCATGGAGCGGTAATTGCCGTTTCCGTCATCAAACAGCTGTGCAAACTGTTTGGAATGAACATTATTGGAAATAGGCCAAAGGCGTTTTCCGCCGCCTCCGCATAACAGAATCATTTTCATAGATTATCTGTCCTCTACCTTCTTATCAGTATTATAAAGAAATAACTGCCGGAAGGGAAACGCTCACTTTGAATCCCCGGGTATGAAACTGCAGTCTTATTCCTTTGGAAGATGCGTCAGAAGATATCCCTCACGGACACAGCCTTCCGAGATACGGACCGTATCCGCATGGTAAGCATCCATGATTCCGCCGAGCATGTTGAGCCCCGGCGCAAGAACCGTCCATCGGCCCGGTGTGATGACTTTTTTCATGGCGGCTGTAATAACAGGATCTTCTTCAAGAAGACCGTTCAGCAGGGTGCGGACAATTGATCGTGTGACCGGTGCGCCGGGATACAGTTCTTCCGACAGAAGGGCACATGCCCGTGCAGTGCCGCCGATGCCGATCAGATTTTCGGACGGGGTATCAAGAAGGGCGGGACATGCCGCAAATGCGTCACGCAGATAAGCCTGAGCGGTTTCCGGCGTGACCGGCAGCTCTTTCAGCCGGACACATCCTGCCGGCAGGGAATGACATGCATGAATCGTGCCGCCGTGGAACGAGATCAGCTCGGTCGATCCGCCGCCGATATCAAATGCATTTCCGTCCCTGATCTCTGCACAGTCGATGCGGGATCCGTAAAAGTCATATTCCGCTTCTTCCTGTCCGCTCAGCGCATCAATGTCAAAGCCGCTTTCGGAAAGCCGGGAAAGGAATTCATCCGTATTTGTCAGCCGGCGCCATGGCTCGGTAATAAAGGCGAAATATGTATCCACCTGCTGTTCTTCCAGAATGGCTTTGTACTTCTGAAGCACCGCAAGGGTTTTTTCAATGCCCTCCGGTTTCATATAGCCGTTGTCGTTATAGCTGACAAGATGAACCGGCTCGGACCAGTACTCCTTTACATGGACCGGATCGACTGAATCATAAATAATCAGAACGATCGTATTGGATCCGATATCAACGATGCCGTACTGTTTCATATAACCTCCATGTCTCTCCGCAGGGCTTCTTGAACCGGAAGCCTGCGAAAGACTATCATATTCCTGATGTATTATTCATTATTACACAGCAGAGGAGTTTACATACAGTTATGAAAATCGGAGAATTCAGTGATTCATTCCTGCCTGTCGTAGACGGCGTCGGACGGGTGGCATACAGTTACTGCGACCATATCGCACGGAAGGGCCATGAGTGCTCTGCCATCGTTCCTCTTACGAAAATGGGTTATCGCGGACAGTATCCGTTTGAAATCATCGATTATTACAGTAAATCCATGCCCGGCATGCCGCAGTACAAGTTCGGAGCACCGGTCATTGACGAGCATTACCAGCAGCATCTTTCCATGACGGAATTTGATATCGTGCACATCCATACGCCGTTCATTGCCGGACAGGAAGGCATCCGGTATGCGCGGAAGCATGATATTCCGCTGGTCGGAACCTTTCATTCCAAATATTATGATGACTTCTATCAGATCAGCGGTTCCCGCATCCTGGCTGGCCTTTCGACCGATGTCATGATGGCGGAGTTTTTCAATAAATGCGATGAGGTCTGGACACTGACGGAAAACAGCGCCCGGACGCTGAAAGCCTACGGCTGTACAAAAAACATCTTCATTCTTCCCAACGGAATGGACGTGCATTCCGTCAGCGAAGAAACAAAGGACAATGCCGTAAGGGAATTCGGTCTGCGCCGTGATGTGCCGGTATTCCTGTATGTCGGACAGCAGAACTGGAAGAAGGGAATCGGACAGATCCTGGAAGCCTGTGAGGAACTGAAGAAGACCGGAACCGGATTTCAGCTCGTGCTGGCCGGCCAGGGACCGCACGAAGAGGAAATCCACAGAAGGACCGAGGAACTTGGGCTTTCGGAAGACACGGTATTTACCGGACATATTCTGAACACGGAACTTCTGGATGGTCTGTATGGTGCAGCCTCGCTCTTTGTATTCCCGTCGGACTACGACACCTATGCGATGGTTGTACGGGAAGCCGCCAATGCCGGTACCGCTTCCGTGTGCCTGAAGAACAGTGCGGCCGCAGAAGATATCGTTGACGGTGAAAACGGCTGGCTCTGCGGAAGTGAAGCGCATGATCTGTGTGAGGTGATGAAGCGTGCTGTAGAAAATCCGTCGCGGCTGAAGGAAGTCGGAATCAATGCCATGCATACGCTGCCGCAGTCATGGGACTCCATCATCGACCGGGCGCTGGAGCGCTACCAGATCCTGATCGATATGAAGCAAATGTGATTCTCCTTTTCCATGCAGGGACATTACGGCGATGCTATAATTGATTTCAGGAAAGCAGAGGATTTCAAACATGTATAAACGTATCCTTTTAAAGCTGAGCGGTGAAGCGCTCGCAGGGGACGGCAATAACTTTGATCCGAAAGTACTGGATCGTCTTGCGGAAGATATGAAGGAGATTCAGGCACTTGGTGTTGAGACCGCCATTGTTGTGGGCGGCGGAAACTTCATCCGTGGAAAGAATCTGACCGATATCGGCATCGAGCGGGTTCAGGGCGATTATATGGGCATGCTGGCGACGATTATCAACGCGCTGGCACTCCAGTCCAGTTTTGAACGTCACGGTCTTGATACCCGTGTTCAGACCAGTATCGACATTACCAAGGTCGCTGAACCGTTCATCGTACGGCGTGCAACCCGTCATCTTGAAAAAGGAAGAATTGTCATTTTCGGCGGCGGAACCGGTTCTCCGTATTTCTCCACCGATACCACCGCAGCACTACGTGCTTCGGAAATCAAGGCCGATGTCATTCTCATGGCAAAGAACGGCGTAGACGGTGTATACAGCGCGGATCCGAAGAAGGATCCAAGTGCAGTCCGTTACGATCAGCTGAGTTATATGGATGTTCTTAACAAGGGACTTCAGGTCATGGACAGTACAGCCATTAGTATGTGCATGGACAATAAGATGGAACTGAGCGTCTTCAACATGAATGAACCTGGCAACCTTGTAAAAGCAGTCAAGGGGACTGCAGTTTGTACCATCATTCGATAATAAGCAGGCAGGAGGAAAAAAGTATGGCTTATCCAATCGTAGATTCCAGTGAAAAGAAGATGAACGGGGCGATTGAGCACCTGAGGGAAGATCTTCTTACGATCCGCACCGGTATGGCAAACGCCGGTATGCTGAACAATGTCAATGTTGACTATTACGGCAGCCCGACACCGCTGAATCAGATTGCCGGAATCAAGGTCGAAGAAGGCAGAACACTTGTCATCAAACCGTATGATCCGTCCAGCCTGAAGGATATTGAAAAAGCAATCAATGCCGCAAACCTCGGAATTGCGCCGCAGAATGACGGAAGCGTGATCCGCCTTGCGGTTCCGCAGATGACCGAAGAAACCCGTAAGGAAATGGTCAAAAAGGTCAATAAGATGGCAGAAGAGGCTAAGGTTGCGATCCGCAATATCCGTCGTGACGCAAACACCGCGGTCAAGAATGACAAGACCATGGATGAGGATATTCAGAAGGATGCACAGGAAGAGATCCAGAAGCTGACAGACAAGTTCACAAAGCTGACTGACGAGATCGCCGGCAAGAAATCCAAGGAAGTACTCGGAAAATAATGCGCATACTGCGGATTCAAAACGGGATCCGCAGTATTTTTTGATGAGAAAGGCAGTAAGTAACAGCTTATGACGTATCTTTCGGCAGACCACATCACTTACGGATACCAGAATACGCCCGTCCTGAAGGATGTTTCTTTCAGTGCGGAGAAGGGCACATGCGTGTGCATCTGCGGTCCGAGCGGTGTTGGAAAAACAACATTGTTAAAAGTGGTGGCCGGGCTTCTGAAACCGGAATCCGGAACGGTGCTGCTGGAAGGAACGGACATCACCGGCAGTCTTCCGTCAGAGCGGCGGATGGCGATGATATTTCAGAATGCGGCACTGTTCCCGCATACCAGGGTTCGTCACAACATTGCGTATGGCCTTCATAAGCTTGGTTATACGGAAGATGAAATTGATCGCATGGTCAATGAAACCGCACAGCTTCTGCATATCGAAACACAGCTGAACAAATATCCCGGTGCACTGTCGGGCGGTCAGCTTCAAAGAGCCGGGATTGCCCGCGCAATCGTGCGCAGACCGGAAATTCTTCTGCTGGATGAACCGTTCAGCAGCCTGGATAAGCCGCTGCGTGCGGAACTGATTCAGGAACTGGACCGGATCCGCAGAGACCGCGGCATGACCATGATCTATGTGACGCATGATGTGGATGAAATCCGGGACTATGCAGATTCGATCGTCGAACTTCGACCGGCGGTTGAGCACCTTGTATCCGATCAGTAAATTTATTATGCTTCAGACAGGAGGGATGTTATATGGATCAGTATGAATGCCCGTGCGGATATGTTTATGATCCGGAAGTTGGTGACCCGGACAATAATATTCCTGCAGGAACTCCATTTGAAGATCTGCCGGATGACTGGATGTGTCCGGTGTGCGCACTCGGCAAAGAATCGTTTGAAAAAGTGTGAGTGATCATTCAATGAAAACCGGCTCAGCCGGTTTTTCTTTGTCAGAAACAGAAGTCGGATTTTGAAGGTGACATATATGTCTGCCTTCCGGAACAATGCTATAATTCTGCATATGAGTGAAAATGAGAAAAAATGCCGCCATGTGGCAATTATCATGGATGGAAACGGACGCTGGGCAAAGGCGCAGGGCAAACCGCGCACTGCCGGGCATCTTGTCGGTGCCGATAATGTCCGCACCATCGCAATCGCAGCAAGCGAACTTGGAATCGAATATCTGACGCTGTATGCCTTTTCTACGGAAAACTGGAAGCGCAGCCAGGATGAAGTGAACTATATCATGAAGCTTCCTTCCATCTTTTTCGGGAAGTACATGAAGGAATTCATTGACCGCGGCTACCGGATGCGGATGCTGGGAGAGCTGGACCGTCTTCCTGCCGAGACAAAGCGGGTTCTGGATGATGCGGTCGAGCAGTCAAAGACCAACACCGGTCTGAATCTTTCCATTGCGATCAACTACGGCTCCCAGCGGGAAATCGTACTGGCCGCGGAACGCTATGCAAAGGACGTTCAGGACGGAAAGATCGGACTGGATATCACCAATGAACAGTTTGCGTCCTATCTGATGACCTCGGATATGCCGGACGTGGATCTGCTTATCCGGACCAGCGGCGAACTGCGCATTTCCAACTATCTGTTGTGGCAGATTGCGTATGCGGAGCTCGAATTTGTGCCGGAGGCATGGCCCGATTTTACACCGGATGTGCTGAAGCGCTGTGTGGAACAGTTCGGAAAGCGTGACCGCCGCTACGGAGGTATCAAGTATGAGTAAGAAGATGCTGACGAAGATCCTGATGGGGGTCACATTCATCGCCATCTTCCTGCCGACATTTCTGATCGGCGGAAAACTCCTGGAAGCTGTTGTGGCAGTGGTTGTCGTTGCTGCTTCCTATGAGATCGCCGGTCTGCGGGATGAATCAAAGGCAAACTGGCCGATGACGATTCTGATCTCTGCGGCAGTGCTTGTTATGGGACATGTTCCTTCCGCAAGCCTTCCGCTGTATGCCGGCGTATGGCTGATCATTCTGTTCATCGTTCTTCTGTTTGATGCGACGATTTCGTCGGACCAGGTGGTTTATATCTTTACGCTGAGCCTGATCATTACGTTCGCAAGCCGGGGCATTCTCGGTATTTATCAGTGCGGCATGAACTGGACAGGTTCTCTGTTTGTCGCGCTTGCATGTTATGTCTGTGATACTGCCGCCTATTTCTTCGGCAGCTTCATGGGAAAACACAAGATGATTCCGCGCATCTCTCCCAACAAGACCTGGGAAGGCGCAATCGGCGGCTATGTCACTGCGGCGGTTGTCTCCATCGCATTCGGTCTCCTAACGAAAAAGATTCCGAATGATCTGGTTATCGTTGCGGGCCTGCTTCTTCCGGCGGTTGCGGAAATCGGCGATCTTGCATTCTCTTCGGTAAAACGCAGATGGGGAATGAAAGACTTCGGCAGTATTTTCCCGGAACACGGCGGTATCCTTGACCGGATCGACAGTCTGCTGTTCTGCCTGATGGTATTCAGCTTTCTGATGATTCACTGGGGGATCGTATTATGAAGCGTATCGCACTTCTTGGGGCCAGCGGCAGTATCGGCACCCAGACTGTGGATGTGATTCTCCAGCATCCCGATCTGTTTGAACTGGTCAGTTTCGGCGTCGGAAGCCGGGTTGAAACCGCCCGGACACTTCTGAAGCAGTTTCCGGGCATTTCGCTCTGCTCGGTCATGAATGAAGCGGATGCCCTGGAACTCAGCAAAGAATATCCTGATAAAACGATCCTCTTTGGAGATGAGGGTCTGAAGACGATTGCGGAAAGTGATTATGACGTGCTTGTAAATGCACTTGTCGGATTTGCGGGTTTTGCGCCGACACTTGCGGCGATTGAATCCGACCATGATGTGGCGCTCGCAAACAAGGAATCGCTCGTATGCGGCGGTGAACTGATCACACGGGCACTTGCACTTCATGGCAGATCCCTGATTCCGATTGACAGTGAACACAGCGCCATCTTCCAATGCCTGCAGGGCAACCGGATGCGCCAGGTCAAACGCCTGATCGTAACCGCAAGCGGCGGAAGCTTCCGCAACCGCACACGGGAAGAACTGGCTTCGGTAACGGTCGAAGAAGCGCTTGCCCATCCCAACTGGTCCATGGGCGCAAAGATCACGATTGACTCCGCAACCATGATGAACAAAGGCTTTGAAGTCACGGAAGCTCATTGGCTGTTCGGCGTTCCCTATGAAAAGATTGATGTTCTGATGCATCCGGAATCCATCGTGCATTCGATGGTTGAGTTTGTGGATCAGAGTGTCATGGCACAGCTCGGCTCACCGGATATGCGTCTGCCGATCCAGTATGCATTGTCCTGGCCTGATCGTCTGCCGCTGAATGAGCCGCCGCTGGATCTTGCAAAAGCAGGCACACTGCATTTTTCCAATCCGGATACCGAACGGTTCCCGCTGCTTGCGCTTGCGTATGAAGCCGGCACAAAGGGCGGAAATCTCGGTGCGGTCATGAATGCCGCAAATGAAGTGGCCAATGCCGCGTTCCGCAATCATCAGATTCCGTTTACGATGATTGAGGATATTGTGATCGGGGCAGTTCATGAAGCACCGTTTACACCGCTGAAGAGTGTGGACGACCTGCTCGCCGCAAATGCATGGGGAGATGAATATGCCCGCGGAAAGATAAGGAAGCTCAGTTGATGACGATCATATATTTTCTGATCCTGCTTACGGTGATCATCTGTCTTCATGAAGCCGGACACCTGATCGCCGCGAAGATATTCGGGGTCTATTGTTACGAATACAGCTTCGGAATGGGACCGCTGCTCTTGAAATTCAAGCCGAAGGAGACACAGTACAGTCTGCGTCTGATTCCGATCGGCGGCTATGTTGCCATGGCAGGGGAATCCGATACGGAAGAAGGCTATGAAGACATCGAAGTGCCGAAAGGAAGATATCTTACCGACAAGCCGACCTGGCAGCGCCTGATCATTCTGCTGGCGGGCGTAACAATGAACTTTCTGCTGTGCTACTTCATTCTGACCGGCATCGTGCTTCATAACGGTGCCTTTGCATTACCTCCGTCCGCACGTATTGTGGAAGTGGTAAGCGAGTCACCGGCAGAGAAGGCCGGTCTGCAGGCAGGGGATGTGATCACCGCATTCACGGCCAACGGAGAGATACAGAAGGTCAAGGATTTTCAGGAACTCGAAACCTACCTTCTTCTTCTGGATACACCGGATGTTGATATTACTGTTGACAGAAACGGTGAAACGCTCACACTTCATGCGAAACTGGACTATATTAAAGAAGAACAGCGTTACCGGATCGGCATTCAGGGAGAAGGCTATCAGTATGTCAAAGTAAATCTTGGAAACTGCTGGTACTACGGCGCAAAAGAGATGGCATACTTTGCGAGCATGCTGATGGCAGGGCTGCGATCGATTCTTTCCGGACGTAACCTCGACCAGGTGAGCGGACCGGTCGGAATCTATTCCGCGACGGAACAGTCGGTCTCGTACGGACTGAGAGGCTTCCTCATCCTGATGGCGGAACTCTCACTGAATATCGGAATCATGAATCTGCTTCCGCTGCCGGTACTTGACGGCGGACAGGTTGTGATCACACTCGGTGAGGCAATCGTCGGGAAGAAGCTGAACGATAAAGTGAAGATTGCCCTGATGGCAGTATGCTGGGCATTGCTGATATCACTGATGCTGTTTGTAACATGGAATGATATTTCCAGACTGATAGGAAAGTAAAAGGAGATAAGTGTATATGAAAACGATTCTTGTAACCGGCGGAACCGGCTATATCGGAAGCCATACCGTTACGGCTCTGATTCAGGCAGGCTATGACGTTGTTGTACTCGACAATCTGTACAACTCCAGCGAGGCAGTGCTTGACCGTATTGAGACAATCACCGGCAAGAAGCCGAAGTTTTACAAGACCGACATCCTGGATAAGGAAGGTCTGAAGAAAATCTTTGCGGAGAACAAGATCGATGCCGTGATCCATTTTGCCGGATACAAAGCGGTCGGTGAATCCACACAGATTCCGCTGACATACTATGAAAACAATATCAGCGGTTCCGTAAACCTGTATCAGGCGATGAATGAGGCAGGTGTAAAAACACTGGTATTCTCCAGCAGCGCCACCGTATACGGTGCGCCGAAGTCCGTTCCGATCCGTGAGGATTTCCCGACGCATACAACCAATCCGTACGGCAGCACCAAGCTGATGAATGAGATGATCCTTGCGGACGTCTGTGCATCCGATCCGGAATGGTCCGTACTCCTGCTTCGTTACTTCAATCCGATCGGCGCACATCAGAGTGGACTGCTCGGTGAGGTTCCGAACGGAATTCCGAACAACCTTGTTCCGTATATTGCCCGTGTCGCAAACGGCACACTGGAATATCTCCGTATCTGGGGCAATGATTACCCGACACCGGACGGAACCGGCGTGCGCGACTATATCCACGTTGTAGACCTTGCGGAAGGACATATCGCAGCCGTGAAGTATGCCCTGGAACACAAAGGGGTGGACTATATCAATCTCGGCACCGGAAACGGATACTCTGTACTCGAAGTTCTGCATGCTTATGAAAAAGCCTGCGGAAAGAAACTTCCGTATAAGATTATGGAGCGCCGCCCGGGCGATATCGCAGAATGCTATGCGGATACCTCAAAGGCTTCCGAACTTCTGCACTGGAAGGCGAAATACAACATTGATGAAATGTGCCGCGATTCCTGGAACTTCACACTGAAGAATCCGGACGGCATTCAGTAAACAGGATTCAGACAGGGGACTCTGCCATGCGCAGGGTCCTTTTTTCGTGCAGAAAGAAAAGGACCTGAACATTCGTTCAGATCCTCATGCAAGTGAAATCAGTACGGATGGAAGTTGCCCATCTCATCCCACCAGCCTTTTTCCCACCAGTTGGGATCGTCGTAATTGATGAATCCGTCTTCGCTCCAGTCTTCCTCGGTCCATTCAGGTTCTGCGTAGGTATGACCTTCACAGAGAACCGTAGGCGCATTGCTGGGAGCGGCATATTCATAATGTCCTTCACACCAGCTCTGGGCAAGCTGACCGCTGTTGGTGCAGACCCAGTACTGCTGGATGCCGACATCTTCCGCCGTGTAGTCCAGAATCTCACGGTCTTCCAGTCCTTCATGGATCGGTTCCATGTAGGCACGCCAGAGCGGAGCGGACTGATAGTACGAGGAACTGTTGGTCATCCGTACGTAGTCATCTGCGGAGATCCGCAGGAAACTGGTGTAGTAGGGAGTATATCCGCCGAAGGAGATAACCTGGTGTTCATGCGTACCGGTCTTACCGCAGGATTTCACGTTGGAGAGCCGGGCGTTGACGCCATATCCGTCCACCATGTTGGTTTCCATCATATTGGTAACCAGCCATGCGGTGGCTTCGGAGAATACACGATGCTTATCGACGTTGTTTCCGTCAAGAATCAGATTACCGAAACGGTCCGTGACCTTACGGTAGGCATGCGGCTCAATATATTCACCGCCGTTGGCGAGGCAGGCATATGCGGCAGTCATCTCAAGTGTGGTGACGTCGGTTGCGCCGAGCGCAAGACCTGCGGCGGTCTTTGCGAGATTCTCAGGCGCGAAGCCTTCCTGAACCATGAAGTTGTAAGCCTTGTCGATTCCGACATGTTCCAGCAGGAATCGTGCGGCAGGAATGTTATGCGAGAGTTCCA
Organism: Solobacterium sp.; assembly: GCA_017419465.1. GTDB lineage: Bacteria > Bacillota_I > Bacilli_A > Erysipelotrichales > Erysipelotrichaceae > Bulleidia. The sequence continues at coordinate 12,545 of JAFOLE010000242.1, forward strand.
GCGCACGGCGCATGGTGATGGCGCCGCCGGTATGATCACCGTTCGGATAGCTGTTGTCTTCACCGTAACCCTCGATGCTTTCCTGTGTATCCATGACCGTTGTGCCTGGATAATCGCCCATTTCACATGCCGGGGCATAGACAGACAGCGGCTTGATGGATGAACCGACGGCCTGTGTACTGTCAGTCGCACGGTTGAATCCTTCCGGAGCGGTCGGCTCTTCACGGCCGCCGACCATTGCGACAACTTCGCCGGTCCGCTGATCCATGATGACCGTGCTGGCCTGTACTTCCGTACCTGTAATCAGAGTAGGGTAGCGGTCAAAGTTGGTGATTGCTTCCTGTGCGGTATCCTGAATGCTGGTATTGAATCCGGTATAGATCTGATAGCCAGCGGTCCGCAGCCACTGTTTCTTTTCCGTCAGTGCCTCGTCCGTGACTTCTGTTTCTTCTGCTTCAAGCAGTTTTGTCGCAACATTTTCAACCGCGTATTCAACGTAGATCGGATAGTTATACAGCTCATAGCGGCGGGACTGTTCGAGGACGTTGAGGTGCTCGTTCAGCGCTGCGTTGTACTGTGTGTCATTGATCTTTCCGGTCTTGTGCATTGCATAGAGCACATTGTTGGCACGCCGGTTGGTCGGTGTCATATCACCCTTGAGGCTGTTGAGGCGGGGGTTATATGCGTTCGGCGACTGGGCAAGTCCGGCGAGAATTGCACATTCCCGCAGGGACAGCTGATTCAGTTTCTTGCCGAAGTAGTCTTCTGCCGCAACCTTGACACCGTAGTTGGAATCGCCGAGATACAGCGTATTCATATACCAGACGAGGATGTCATCCTTCGACATCACTTTTTCAAGTTCAAGTGCGAGGTGAATCTCACTTGCCTTACGCTCGTAGGAAACTTCCTGGGTAAGGTGTGTATTCTTGATCAGCTGCTGGGTGATTGTTGAAGCACCGTAACTTGCGTTTCCGGTGATCTGACCGATAACCGCACCGACAAGACGTTTCAGGTCAATGCCGTTATGTTCATAGAAACGCTGATCCTCGATTGCGATGAATGCATCTTTCAGCTGCTGGGGAATCTCATTGGATTCCGCCCATTCAACGTTCTCGTTGGTTCCGTATTCTGCGACGAAGTTTCCGTCGTGATCATAGATTACGGACGCCTGGGAATATTCTTCGCGTTTTCCGACATCGAGCGGCGGGGCGTTCTCAATCAGATTTTCAAACCACATCGTACCGGCGAATCCGGCAATGACGCCAAGAACCATAAATCCCGCAAATACACCGAGCAGGATTTTTCCGGAACGATACTGGATCAGAGGCTCGTGGTTCTTGTTTTCCGTACCGGATGCTTTTTTCGGCTTCCGTTTTGTGACCTGCGGCTTCAGTACCGTTTCCGCAAAGGTTTTCTTAATGGCTTCCACAGCGGAAGGGCGCTCGGACTGTTCAGAACGAACTGTCTTGGGTTCTGAGGGCTGTTTCTTCTGGACGCCCGGTTTCTTTTTCCGGGGTTTGGGGACCGGCGGAGTGTCTGACGTTTCTGCAGGCAGGGTTTTCAGAACCACTGGTTCTTCCTGTTTTTCTGCCGGTTCATTCACCGTTTCCGTGTTATCTGTTTTCTCCGGTTCTTCTGCCGGGGCTGTTGTTTCAGCTTCGGTATTTTGAACCGGTTCTTTTTCCTGTTCGGGTTCCGGCACGGGTTCCGCCGGTGCTTCCTCCGGTTCGGGGAGCGTTTTCTTCACGGATTCCTGTGCTTCCGCTTCCAGTTTTGCAAGTTCAGGGAAGAACAGGGAAATATCATCAGAATCTTCCGATTCCACTGCGGGTTCGGGCAGATGCGGAGGGGTTACTTCCGTCTTCACCGGTTCTTCTGTCCGGATCAGATCCTTCGGAAGATCCGGAGGCGTAACGGAAGGTCCTGCTGTTACGGATTTCTGTTCATGAACCGACTCTGAAAAGAGCTCCAGCTTCTGCTCATCACGTACGGCAGGGGCATCTGCTGTTCTGACCGCTTCACCGGGAACTGCAGGAAGCTCGGGCATTTTCCGGGGCTTTCCGCCTTTTCTGGGAGCGAGATTAATATCGGAACGATTCAGTTTTTTGCCATCATGTTTAGACATCGTTGTATTTCTTTCCCTTAACACACCCAAAAAGGAAAACCGTTACCGGATTTCCTCGAGGTATGCCTGTCTATTATAAAACAAAAATAAGAAAAACATCCTATAAAAGCGTCAAATTATTTCTTTGGAAAACCGGTGGTCCATCTGCGTCTGTATTGCCTGAAATAAAAAATTGCCGGACATTGCCGGCAATCAGAAGGATCAGTGAAGCTGCGGAACGCCTTTGCAGAACGTTTCTTCGACGGAATAATCGTCATTCAGCACAACAATATCCGCATCGTATCCGGCGCACAGCTTTCCGAGATGGTCATCGAGCCCGAGCAGTGAAGCAGGGTTCAGCGTGCAGGAATTGATTGCGGCATCAAACGGAACACCGGCGCGCTCAACAAGATTGCGCAGACCGTCATTCGTATGCATCGTCGAGCCCGCAATGCTGTGTTCGGGAATATCGGTCAGATGGGCGCATCCGTCTTCCCAGATTTCCACTTCGTGTCCGCCGAAGATGAATTTGTCACCCGGCTTGAAGCCCTTGCACATGAGGGCGTCGGAAATCATGATTGCTTTGTTTGCGCCTTTGCAGGTAAAGAAGATATTCAGCGCTTCCGGTGTGCTGTGCGCGCAGTCACAGATGACCTCGCTGTACAGGTTTCTCAGCCGCAGCGCTGCGCCGACAACGCCGTTGTCCCGATGCTTGAAGGGTGTCTGGGCATTATAGGTATGCGTGATGGAAACCGCTCCGTTGGCAGCCGCAAGCATGGCACCTTCATAGTCCGCATCGGTATGTCCGATGGATACGCGTACACCGGTGGATGCGCAGTAACGGGTCAGCGCAAAGTCCGGATCGTTTTCCGTCGCAACAGTGATCAGCCGGATGTTTCCTTCGGCAGCGTCCTGGTATTCCCTGAATTCTTCCACGGAAGGAGGAACGATCGCCTCGGGCGGCTGTGCACCTTTATGCTTGATATTCAGATAGGGGCCTTCAAAATGAATGCCGAGGATGGCTGCGCCGTCCGGGCCGGCCTTATGAGATTTCATGACGTCGGCGACATTGGCGACGGCCTTCATCAGAACCGGTTTCATCTGTGTGACGGTTGTCGCAAGGAATCCGGTAACACCTTCGGCAGGGATTCCCTTTGCCCACTGTTTCAGACCGTCGGGCGTTGCGTCGTTGGTATCCCATCCGTAAGCACCGTGACAGTGCACATCGATGAAGCCCGGAACGATGCGGCGGTCTCCGTAATCCATATCCGGTTCTGCACTTCCGTAAGGGAGAATGCGGCGGATAACTCCGTCTTCTGTTTCTAACGCGGCCTTCATGAAACTGCCGGCGACATAGACGCGTGTACTTTGAATAATCATGATCTGATGATCCTCCGTGTTTTCTTTCTGTCCAAAAACATAATATCATGGGTTCAGGATGAAAGATGCAATGCGAATGATCCGGAAGGCAGTTCTTCCGGCAATCTTTATTCTTCCGGTATTCGGAATTCTTGCGGGAATCGGATATGCACTCTGTCCTGCGGCCATGCAGGGCGGGGCAGTGACGACTCCGGCAAACCGGATCGGGTGGTTCCTGTCACGGATCGCAAGTGCGGTGTATGACAACCGCGGTTTTCTGACGGCTGTTTCCGCCGGATATGTACTGAGCGGAAAACGGATTTACGGCGTATGCGGCGCGCTGATCGGAATTCTGCTTTACAATTCCTTTTCTGCGTCCTCCGCGTTTGTTCTGTTTGCGCCGGAAGTGCTGGATGAACCGCTGAACACGCTGGCGCTTTACGGACCCTCCGCTTTGACCGGGCTGTTGCTTGGATGCACTGCCGCTTGGATCGTTAACCGCACGGATTCCAGGACGCATCCTGTAAAGATGCTGGTGATGCTGGGAGGCGGTCTTGCGGTTGTCTCTGTTGTGCTGATCGCATGCCGGCTGGTTCTGTTTCATGCGATCGCGGCGCTTGGGGCCTGGATTATTTCGCTTGGAACACCGGGAACCGGTCTGTTTGCGCTGCTGAACCGTCTGCTTGCGCCGCTGGATCTCCACCGGCCGCTGAATTATATGATTCTTGGCGAGGGCGGAGCCCATGACATGAATTACTTCTGGGGCCAGGTAACCGACATGGATCCGGGAAGATACATGTCCGGCTTCTTTGCGCCGATGATGTTCGGAATTCCTGTCGCATGCATGGTTCTCGCAGGACGCAGTGGGACTTCGGGAAATGTACAGTTCCGGCGCTTTCTTCTGCTGTGCAGTCTCAGCGCATTTTCCTGCGGCCTTTGTGAGCCGTTTGAATACTGGCTCCTGCTTACTTCGCCGCTTGTTTATCTCTGCTATGCGCTGTTGTTTGGACTGTCGGGATGGCTGAGTGCGTACAGTGGATTCCGCGCCGGGTTTGCATGTTCGGGCGGACTGATCGATCTGATTTTTTCCGCCGCGATGCCGGCTGCGCGGAATGCATGGCTGGTACTTGTCTTCGGTGTATTCATCGGACTGCTGTTTTTTCTGCTCTTTCGCCGGTTTCCTGCCGATAACGGAGCGGAATTCGATATAATTGAACCGGACTACAGGGAGGTAGTGAAATGATTGGTATCATGATTCTTGGACATGCGCAGTTTGCGCATGAAATGGTAAGGGTGATTGAACAGGTGGAGAGCCCGCAGCGCAATCTCACCTGCGCCGATTATAAGAAGGGCGATACCAAGGAAGGATTCGCGGAAGATGTGAACCGTGCCGCGGAAGCGTTTGAACCGGATACCTCCGGTGTGCTGATCTTTACGGACAGTGCACGCGGAACACCGTATCATACCGCGCTGAATTTCGCCGAAGCCTGCAGTAAATATCCGGTGATCGTCGTCACCGGCGCAAATCTTCCGGCGATTGTGGAAAGCGCACTTTCCCGCAGCTATATCAACGATGTGGAGATGCTGGCGGATCTTGCGGTGGAACACGGCAAGAAACAGGTAATGCGCTTCGGCGGAGCACAGCCGCTTCCGCGCTGAACCCGCCGGTGTTCGTCAAATCCTTCGAGGGAGTGATAAAATTAACTGGTTATGAAATTCATCGATCAGATATCAGAGAAAATCAATGAGGACATTCATATTCAGGCTCTGATCAAGGTTATTCTTGTTCTGCTTGTGATTTTTCTGGTGCGGTCGATTGATGTGGTCTGGATGGGGCTGTTCCGGAAGGCATGGCGCATCCTGCGGCCGTTTGTGCTGGGATTCATCATCGCATATGTGATTCATCCGCTGATTGAGATGCTTGAAGAGAAGTATAAGATCAGCCGGAAGATTACCATTCCGCTATTCTATCTGATCCTGCTGGTGGTGCTGTTCTGGCTGGCATTTACCATTGTGCCGCTCATCTACTCCCGGCTTTCATCGTTCATTACGTCGATGATCTCGGGTGTCAATTCCATCTACAACTCGTATGTGAATCTTTCGGAAAGCGGTGCGCCGGAATGGCTGCGCAGACTGCTTCAGGAAATCGTCGCAAGTCTGCAGTCAACGCGGAGTATTCTGCCGCAGCTGTCTACCCGGTTCTCATCGATGCTTTCAGACGCAGTGCAGGTGTTTACGATCTTCGTGATCACGATCATCGTTTCCATATACATGTGCTTTTCCTGGAAGAATATTGAAGCTGCCATCTATAACTTTGCAAAACGGCTCGGCAGCCGGGCGATCCGCAATATCAAGGCGGTGGATGTGGAAATCGGAACCTATGTCCGCTCACTGCTTGTTCTGATCGTTATCAAGTTTCTGGAATATGCGCTGATGTATTATCTGGTAGGGCATAAGGACTGGCTGCTGGTATCGCTTCTTACCGCGCTCGGCCTGATTGTTCCTTACATCGGTCCGATGATCGGCAATACGGTAGGTATACTGACCGCTTTGACCATGCCGCAGCGGAATGTGATCATTCTGCTGGTCTGTATTGTGGTATTATCTCAGCTGGATGCCTATATTATTGAACCGCTTGTCCATTCACGTAATGTGAAGATTTCTCCGCTCTGGGCACTGTTCTCCATCTATGCCGGCGGCATCCTTGCCGGCGGACTTGGTGTCATGGTGGCAATTCCTGCCTATCTTGCGGTACGCACGATTATCCGTACCAATACCACGCAGGTCTGAATGTATGTAAAGGAGACCGAATGAAAAAGTTTCTGATCAAATATCTTTCACTGATGATGCTTGTCCTTACGCTCTCCGGCTGTAATGCGGAGCGTACGACAATTGCATATACCGTGTATCCGATCGGGTTTCTTGTAAACCGCCTGACAGGAGGATCGGTTACGGCCGAGTCTGTTCAGGATGAGGTGATCGTGCAGCGGGCTACCGTAAAAAGCGACTGGCAGAACATCCTGAGCCGTGCGCAGGTATTCCTGCATATCGGTCAGCTGGAACCGTATTATTCCATGTACAGCGCCGATTTCAACGCCATGGTTCCAAACCAGATCGACCTTTCCGTTCTCAATGCAGTCTATGACTTCCGCCGTTATACGGAAGTGATCACGGACGGTGAAATCACATATCTCGAAAGTCCGTATTACCGCGGCGATGCATTTAACCTGATTGACACCGATTCGAAGGATCTCTATCTCTGGATGGATCCGATTGCGATGCTTTCGATGGCAAAGGACATCCGTTCCTGGCTGATCAGCACTTATCCGGATGAGCGCCACAATATTGAGGAAAACTTTGAAACGCTGGAAAACGATCTGATCAATCTTGACGCACAGTATCAGGCACTGGCGACCGCAAATCTCGTGAATAACAGGGAGATCCGGTTTGTCTCCATGACCGCTAGCTTCGGCAACTGGCAGAAGACCTACGGATTTCAGGTTTATCCGATTATTCTTTCCAAATACGGTGCGCTGCCCAATGAGGAACAGCTTTCGCTGATTGAGAAGCGGATTCAGGAAGACAATGTCCGTTACATTGTCTATGAAGAAAACATGACAGAGGACATGGTGGAACTGTTCAACCGCGTGCAGGAGGATCTTTCTCTGACACGTGTCGAGCTCAGCAACCTCTCCAGTCTGACCGGCGGGGAGGAGAGTTCCGGCAAGGATTATCTCTCGATCATGTATGAGAACCTCGCGGTACTTGAAACCATGGCGGTTGCCCGCAGTACGAACGAAACCGGTGAACCTGCCGAGACCGTTGCGGAAGAAGAAACGCCTCCCGAGCAGGCACTGACCTACGAAGAAGCACAGGCAACGCCGGAACCGGAGAATACAGAAGAGTCCGATACGGAAACAAACGCCGGCTGACAGGCTCGGGAGCGTTACGCTCCGGGCCTTTTTGATACAACTATAGAAATGGATAGAAATTATGAAGACACTGTTGTTAGTTGATGGAAATGCAATGCTGTTCAGGGCGTATTATGCGACCGCCTACGGACAGCGTATGACAAGCAGGGACGGAATCCCGACCAATGCGATTTTCGGCTTTGCCAATATGCTGCAGAAGGCGATGGACCTTGTGCAGCCGGACAGCATTCTGGTCGCGTTTGATGCGGGGAAACATACATTCCGGCATGAACTCTATGCGGATTATAAGGGCGGACGAAAACCGGCACCGGACGATCTCGTGCCGCAGTTTCAGCTCGTGCGCGATTATCTGGATGCGTTTCATATCCGCTGGGTGGAAATGCCGGATATTGAAGCGGACGACCTGATCGGTTCATTCAGTAAATCCGCGGAAGGATACCGGACGGTAATCTTTTCCAGTGACCGCGACCTGCTTCAGCTGATCGGTCCTTCCACGACTGTCATGCTGATGAAAAAGGGCATTACGGAAATGGCAGAAATGACAGAAGATGCGCTGAAGGAAGAAATGGGAATTGTTCCGTCGCAGATCATCGATCTCAAGGGTCTGATGGGTGATCATTCCGATAATATTCCAGGCATTCCCGGAATCGGAGAAAAGACCGCTCTGAAACTGCTGGATCAGTACCATGACGTCGAAACCGTGCTTGCGCACGCCGATGAACTCAAAGGGGCGCTGGGCAAGAAGGTGCGGGAAGGGAAAGAATCCGCACTGCTTTCTAAGACACTGGCGACGATCCGCCGTGATGTGGAGCTTCCGTTCAGTGCAGACGACTGTGCATTCGTTCCGGATTATCCTGCACTGATCCGTTATTTTGAAAGTCTGAATATGAACTCTCTGATCCGCCGTTATCAGGATATGGCTTCCGCAGAACCGGAAGCCGCAAAACCTGCCGAAACCACAGTATGGTTTGCGGAAGCGGAGAAATGCCCGGAAGACTTTTTCAATGCGGATCTTGCGGTATGGTATGACGGCGACAAGGCGCCGTTCTATCTTTCCGAGCTTCGCGGCATTGCGTTATACAACGGTGCGAAGGGAATCTATCTGACCCTGGAGAATGCGATGAAGGACGATGCACTGCGTTCTGCGCTGAACAATACCGGACACCGGCGCATCGGATATGACATCAAGCGCAACATGCATTATGCAGACCGGTTCGGCCTTGCATGCAGCTTCACGGATGATGTCATGATCATGGCAAACCTTGCGGACTCAGAGCTGACTTCCGAAGACGCAATCATCGCAAAGACCGGAGTAACCACTTCAGAAACCTATGAACAGGTATACGGAACCGCCGCCCGGCCGAAGCTTCCGGATATGGAGAGCGTCGTGCGCTTTGCGTGTGAAAAGGCGAAGAATACCTATGAACTGTATTCCCAGTTTGCGCCGATGCTGGAAAAAGAAAAACTGACAAAACTGTATGAGGAGATGGAACTGCCGCTGACCTCGATTCTGTATGAGATGGAGAAAACCGGTGTGATCTGTGACGTTCATGTTCTGCAGGATATTGCCTCAGAGATGAAGAAACAGATCGATGAGCTTCAGGCGGAGATCTTTGACCTCGCGGATGCGCAGTTCAATATCAACAGTCCCAAGCAGCTTGCGGAGATCCTGTATGACAGACTCGGACTGCCGAGCGGAAAGAAACGGAGCACCGGAGCGGATGTTCTGGAAAAGCTCATCGGTGCTCATCCGATCATTCCGGCGCTGCTTTCCTACCGCAAGCTTTCCAAGATCTACAGCACCTATGCCGAGGGCCTGCAGAAATACATCTGCAGTGACGGCCGGATCCATACACTGTACAACCAGTGCGCGACCCAGACCGGACGGCTTTCCTCCAGCGAGCCGAACCTTCAGAACATCAGTGTGCGCGATGAGCAGGGCCGTATTATCCGCAAGGCATTCCTGCCGGAACCCGGTCATGTCCTGATTTCCTCGGACTATCACCAGATTGAGCTGCGGATGCTGGCGGACATGGCGGATGAAAGCTCCATGATCGATGCCTTCAACAATGATATCGATATTCATACAAAGACTGCGATGGATGTCTTCGGTGTGGAACAGGACGAAGTCACAAAAGAGATGCGCCGCCGGGCAAAAACAGTCAATTTCGGCATTGTATACGGAATCTCCGATTTCGGTCTGGCAGAACAGCTCGGCATCAGCCGCAGGGAAGCCGCGGAGTTTATTGACACCTATTTTGAAAAGTTCCCGAAGATCCGCACTTATATGAACTCGCTTGTGGAGTTCTGTGAGAAAAACGGATATGTTCTGACCGTAAGCGGGCGCCGCCGCAATATTCCGCAGATTCATGAGAAGAACCGCATGGTGCGGGAATTCGGAAAGCGCGCAGCGATGAACGCCCCGATTCAGGGCAGTGCGGCAGATCTCATCAAGCTTGCGATGATTCACATTGATCGGATGATGAAGGAAGCCGGTGTTCAGTCAAAGATGATTCTTCAGGTTCATGACGAACTGATATTTGATGTACCGGAATCGGAAATTGACACGATGAAGAAGCTGATTGAAACCGGCATGGTGAACGCCATGAAGCTGAAAGTTCCTCTTACCGTGGAATGCTCAGTCGGCTCTGACTGGTACGAGGCCAAATAATGCCGGAACTGCCTGAAGTGGAGACGGTTCTCCGGACTCTTGAAACACAGATCAAAGGAGCGGAAATCACGGATGTCCGCGTATTTCTGCCGAAGATGATAGACCGCAGTGAAGCCGCGTTCCGAAAGGCACTGACCGGCCGGCATTTTCTGAACTTTGAACGGCGCGGAAAATATCTGCTGTTCGGCATGGAAGATGTGATTCTGGTATCCCATCTGCGGATGGAAGGGAAGTACTGGCTGAAACAGAAGGGAGACCCCATGGACCGTCATACGCATGTGGTGTTTTCACTGTCGGATGGCCGGGAGCTTCGTTATAACGACACCCGCAAATTCGGAACCATGGAACTCTGTGAACTTGATATCGACCGTGCATCATTTCACGACCTTGGACCGGAGCCGTTCGATGATTCATTTTCGGCGGATTACCTGTACCGGATCATGAAAGAGAGGAATACGCCGGTAAAGACCATCCTGCTGGACCAGACGGTCGTGGCAGGAATCGGAAACATCTATGCGGATGAAATCTGTTTTGCCTGCGGGATCCGCCCGCGGATGAACTGCCGGAGGGTGACAAAACCGCTGTGTGAATCGATCGTCCGGGAAACCCGACGGATTCTGGAAGCGGCGATTCAGGCAGGCGGCACTACGATCCGTTCCTATACCTCCTCACTGGGAGTGACCGGACTCTTTCAGCTTTCCTGTATGGTTCATGCGCAAAAGAACTGTCAGGAATGCGGGAGTACGATTAAAATAGTAAGAGTCGGCGGACGCTCTTCCTACTATTGTCCGCATTGTCAGAAATCATGATGAAAAAGATTGGAGTTACAGGTACGATCGCATCCGGGAAAACCACGGTTTCCATTCTGCTTCGGAGAATGGGATACCGTGTCTTTGACTGTGACGGATATTCACGGATGGTATACCGGAAGAATGATCCGTGTTTTGAACAGATCGTCAATGCATTCGGAACGGATATTCTGGATGAATTCGGAGAGATCGACCGGAAAAAGCTTGCGGCAGTGATCTTCAATGATGAAGAAAAACGGCAGAAGCTGAATGATATCACGCATCCTGCGATTGTTGCGGGAATGGAACGCTTTTTTGAGAATCATACGGATGAGCCGCTTGTGTTTGCGGAAGTTCCGCTGCTGTTTGAGGCACATCTGGAATCTCATTTTGATGCGATCCTGGTAGTAGCCTGCGACAGGGAAAAAGCCGTCGCACGAATGATGGAAGACCGTGACTATACAAGAGAAGAAGCGGAAGCAAGATATGAATCGCAGATGCATCCGGACCGGCAGATTGAACAGGCAACGATCGTTATCATGAATGACGGTACGATCCAGGACCTGTATAAGCGTGTCGTTGAGGTTGTGACAGCACTGGAGGAACAGTATGCCTCTTAAGGGAAAAGACGTCTATCGCGTGGAGATGAGTGAAAATCTCAGTGAGGATATCATATCTTCGCTGGTTTCACTGTATCTTCCGATCATCGGCAATGACGCGGTCCTGCTGTATCTTCTTCTGCACAGTGAAGGGCGCCTGCAGAAAACACAGGAGGCGCACAGCCGTCTGTTTGAACTGCTCGGCAGAACGCCCGACGAAGTGGAACAGGCAAGAGTTCATCTTGAAGAATATCTGCTGTTACGGACATTCGTGCAGGAAGGGGAATCCCGGAATTCCTATATCTATCGTCTGAATTCACCGCTTCCTTCTGCCAGCTTTCTTTCAAGCCGTGAGTTTTATGCGACCTATGTTCATGCGGTCGGAAAAAAGCAGGCAGAGAACTCTGCCGCCAAATTCCTGGCCGGCGCAATCGCGGCGGAAGGATATAAGGACATCACATCTTCTGTACGCCGTCTGCCGAGCGAACAGGACTATGAAGCAGCGGTTGATTTTCAGAAAGTATCGCCGAAGTATCAGTTTTCCGAAAACGACATCAGCATCAACTTTGATTATGAGCATTTCTTTAATACGACCTCGGATGTCGTATTTCCGAATATCCTGCGCACCCGGGCAAATCTCGAAGAGATCGGCAAGCTTGCGACCCTTTACGGACTCTCCGCAGACCGTATGCGGATCCTTGTCGGGCACTGCGTCCGGCTTGATCCGGTAAGCCTGGATCTTGAGCGCCTGAAGCGCTCTGCCGCTTCCGCAAGACCGGATATTACGACCGCCAAAGATCCTTATACGCTTCCGCCGGTATCCTTCCTGATGGCCAAGCAGAACGGTGCGCTTGTATCGCAGGCGGACAAGCGGATTCTGGAACGGCTTGCGATGGACATGCACTTTCCGAATGAAGTGATCAATGTCATGATCGAATACATTCTCGGCATTTCCGACAACCGGCTGAACAGCCGTTTCGTCGATATGGTTGCGGGTGAATGGGCAAGAGACGGCGTGCGCACCAGAGAAGAAGCGTTTGCGGAAACGAAGAAGAAAGCACGCTCCGGTACGAAGAAACAGGAGGAACTGCCTGCGTTCTATAATGCGGAGCCGATTCGAAACAAAAATGCAGTCCCGGCATCGAAGGAAGAAATTGAAGCGATGAAGCGGCTGCTGAACAAACCGAAAGGAGATGGCCGAAATGTCTGATTTCAAACCACTCACTGTTCCCCATAGTCCGCACCGGAATGATGCGGAAAAACAGAAACTTGTGGAACGGCTGCGGAACGATGTGTATCTGCACAGGGTTATGAAGACACAGGGAATCCCGGAAGAGGAACTGGTCCGGCATGCCTTTCTGTTTGAACGCTATCTCAATGCGCTGGAACCCTGCCGTGGCTGCAAATCCCTGAAAGACTGCCGCCAGAAACAGAAAGGGTATCACATGGGCATCCGTTATGACGTGATTCTGCAGGAGACCGTGGAAGCGTGTCCGTATGAAACCGAACGGCTGAAAGGGGAATCACAGATGGAGCGGTATCTGGTCTGTGATTTCGGTGCAGCATTGCGTCAGGTGCGGTTTGAGAAGATCAAGCTGGAAGGCGAAACCTCCGATTATCTGAATACCGTCGGAAAGCTTGCGTCCTGCTGTGATGAACATAAAGGCGTGTTCCTCTACGGAAACATGGGTACCGGCAAGACGTATCTTGCGGCTTGTGCCGCAAACCGGATTGCGGAAAACGGCGGATCTGCCGCATTCATCCATTATCCGTCGTTCTGTGACCGGATTGCCGCAACCGCATATACCGGAGAGTACCGCAGGGAAGCGGATCAGTGCCGGGCTGCGGATATTCTGGTGATTGATGACATCGGGGCGGAAGAAGTGACCGACCGCAACCGCATGGTTCTGCTTTCGATTCTCGATGCACGGATGCAGAAGGAAAAGATGACCTGGTTTACCGGAAACGGAGACCTTCGGACTCTGCAGTCGCACCTGCGGACAACGCATACGGGGGATTCCGTATCTGCCGCAGACCGGATCATTGAGCGGATCAAAACGTTTGCTGAACCGGTATATCTTGACGGGAATGACAGGCGAAAGCTTTATGAAGCGGAGTGATCGTTTATTGTGCTAGAATTAGGAAGATTTGAGGTAACGATATGGTGAGAAAAATTGGTGTGCTTACTTCAGGCGGCGATGCGCCGGGAATGAATGCAGCGATCCGCAGTGTAACCCGTGTTGCGCTGAACAACGGTCTGGAAGTCTATGGCATTTACGATGGATATAAAGGTCTGCTGGAAGGAAGAATGATGAAGATGGAACGGTCATCCGTTTCGGATATTCTTTCGCGCGGCGGAACGATTCTCGGAAGCGCACGTCTTCCGGAATTCAAGGAAGATGAGATCCAGGATAAATGTATTGAGCATCTTAAGGAAAACGGAATTGATGCACTGGTTGTCATCGGCGGCGACGGCAGTTACCGCGGTGCGCTTGCGCTGACGAAAAAGGGAATCAACTGCATCGGTCTTCCCGGCACAATCGACAATGATATTTCGGGATCTGATCTTACAATCGGATTTGATACAGCGCTGAATACCTGTGTGGAATGCGTCGATAAACTGCGTGATACCAGTTCCTCGCATCATCGCTGTTCCATCGTTGAGGTTATGGGAAACCATTGCGGTGACCTTGCGCTTTATACGGCGATCTCCTGCGGTGCGGAAATGGTGATCACGCCGGAGACAGGATATGATGAGCTTGAGGTTCTGGAAAAGCTGCGTTATCTCGACAATGCGGTTCATAAGAGTCATGCGATTGTCATCGTCTCGGAAAAGACAACCGATGTTCAGGCACTGGCATCCAAGATCAGTCAGAACACCGGCTTCAGCGGCCGTGCAACCGTTCTCGGTCATATCCAGCGCGGCGGATCTCCGACACCGGCGGACCGTATGCTCGCAAGCCGTATGGGTGAGAAGGCGGTTGATCTTCTCATGGACGGCATTGGCGGACATTGCGTAGGCATCATGGAGAATGAAATCATTTCTCTGCCGATCGCAGAAGCACTGGAACGTCCGCGCAAGAGCCGCAAGAAGCTCTATCGTCTGTTTGACCGTCTCTATTGATCATTTAACGAGCGGAATTCCTCAGCGAAGACTGACCGGAACGAATGCCCACCGGCAGAATTCATTGATTGAAAGTTCATAATACATGCGTCAGGAAACACAAAAGGGCACTTCGGTGTCCTTTTCTGAAGGAGGAAAGCAGAGATGATGAAGAAATTAACGTACTGCGGTCACAGCTGTTTCTGCCTCGAGGCGGATAGCGGATGGACTGCGATGATCGATCCTTACAGTCCGGGGTCTGTGCCCGGACTGCGTCTTCCGAAACTGTCTGCGGATGCGGTGTTCTGCAGTCATGAACATGCCGACCACAACGCAACGGATGAAGTTGAACTTCGGACTTCCGGTCCGGCAAATCCGTATACTGTTGAAACGATCCTCACCGATCATGATGATCAGGGCGGAACACTGCGCGGAAAGAACCGTGTTCTGATTCTGAAATCGGATAAAGAGACCGTAATTCATCTCGGAGACCTCGGCTGCATTCCGGGAACGGATGTCCTGTCCCGTCTGACCCATGCGGATATCCTTATGATTCCGTGCGGCGGATACTATACGATCGATGCGGCACAGGCCGAACAGCTGATCCGCATCCTGGAACCGAAGCTTGCGGTGCTCATGCATTACCGGCGCGGGAAGCAGGGGTATGATGTGCTTGCGTCTGCGGAGGATGTCTGCCGTATGATTCCGGAGGCAAGGATGCTCGGAAAATCATTCGTCACGCCGGATCAGGAAACCGGTGTGATTCTTCTCGACCCGATACCGGAAGCACTGCTTGATTAACAAGCGGATTTCTTAGCATCCGCAGGTACAAAGTGATTGCTTATGCACAAAAATATTTTGACAATATTTTCTGTACCTTCGTTTAAATACTTATGAAAATGGCTTTGTTAAGCCATTTTTCTTTAATCTTCGTAATTAGCACTCAATACTTGACAGTGCTAATGAATTGATTATCATAGTAGGTGTAAGCCGTGAAGGCAAAATGTAATACGGAGGTAATGAACTATGGTATACATTCCAGTAAAAAGAAACAGTGTATTTGATGACATGATTGATGATGTATTCGGAACACCGGGATTCAATGCCGGCAATTCACTGATGAAGACAGATATTCGCGAAAAGGACGGTATGTTCTATCTGGATATCGATCTGCCGGGATTCCGCAAGGAAGACATTAAGATTTCTCTCTATAACGGAACCCTTACGGTTACCGCTGAGCATCACAAGAGCGAAGATGAAAAGAATGCGGAAGGCCGCATTATCCGTCAGGAACGTTATATGGGTTCCTGCTCGAGAAGCTGGTATGTCGGTGAAGCAATCCGTGATACGGATATCAAGGCCGGCTTCCGTGACGGAATTCTGACGCTCGAAGTTCCGACAGAAAAGAAGAAGGAAGAAACCGAAAAGAAGTTTATCGAGATTCTGTAAGGAATCCGAAGGAGGAATATAAGAATATGATGAGATATGCGCCGGATACCAGAAATGACTGGTTCACATCCATGCTGGAGCCGTTTGGTTCCATGTCCAACGGATTGATGAAAACAGACATCCGTGAGAAGGACGGAAGATATTTCCTGGATATCAATCTTCCGGGATATGCAAAGAGTGATATCAAGGTGAGTCTGTATAACGGAACGCTTACGGTTGCGGCGGACCATACCGAACACAGCGAGGAGAAGTCCGATGAAGGGAAAGTAGTTCGCAAAGAGCGCTTCACCGGATCCTGCAAGCGGAGCTGGTATGTCGGAGACGGAATCAAGGATTCTGACATCACCGCAGCGTTTGAAAACGGTGTCCTGACGATCAGTGTTCCTTCTGAGACAAAGAAGGAAGAACCGCAGGAAAAGCAGATTTCCATTCTCTGAACAATCATCATGCAGCACCGGCTGATTCATGCCGGTGCTTTTATATGAAGACAAAAGAGCAGAGTGAACGCCCCGAATAAACCGGGAATCATTCGGTTCTTGCAAATCTGGTGTTGATGAAGAGATCAAGATAAATAGCGAGACATTAGGACATGGTACAGAAGAATGTGCCATGTCTTTTGTTATTGAAACGGACCATAGTGTTAGCTATAAGAAGGATTCTGACCTTGAATGA
>JAFOLE010000243.1 GCA_017419465.1 Solobacterium sp.
GAAGAAGAGCGCAGAATCCGGAGCTGTCGTGAAAAAGACCGCAGACGGCATCAAAACCGTGGTTCTGGTTTCGATCATTCTGAAGGCACTTGGCAGATATTCCGACAAGGACGAACCCAACGCCGTCAAACGTGTCGGCAAAGCCGCAACTTCCCTTGCGAAAGAGACAAGTTCCAACCTGCAGCTGATCAACGCGATCCGCAAAGGCGTCTGAAAAGAAAAAAAACATCCGTGAGGATGTTTTTATTGTGCAGCCGGGGTGCTTTCCCCCGTCTGCTTGATCTGTGCTTTATAGCGCGCAAAGGTAAGGCCGCTGTCATGGATCGTCTTGGCAAGCTCTGTTCCGACAAACCGATAATGCCAGGGTTCGCTCCGGTGCAGCGTGATCGCCTCATCATCCGGATTCCAGGTCTGAATAAATCCGAATTTCCATGCGTTTGACGCAAGCCACTCTGCCTGAATGGTCTTTGCGAATGCTTCATCCGGAAGACCTTCCACGGAAAAATCGACGGCCAGGCCAAGCTGATGTTCATCATGTCCCGGCGGATAGACCAGGGACACGTCACTGTCCTTCTGTTCCTCTTCTGCCGCATGGTACTGCTTTGCCTGTTCGCTGTAGGATACATATCCCTGTGAGATCTGCAGACCGGCACAGGCATGAGCGGAAGCCAATGACGTCTGAATGTTGCTGCAGAGTGCCAGCAGTGGCTGCTGCACTTCTTCACGGACTTCAATCCGTGTTCCGTCCTTGACGGGAATCTCTTCCGCAAGCGGCTGCGTTGCCGGAGTGCGGGAACTGACGGTATGGCTGAGGTCAAGATAGGCATCAGTGTTCATTGCATACGGAATAAGCAGAACGCCGTCCTCTGACTCATTCTTGATCCATCTCGAGACATCCTCATAACGATAGTTGTTCTCGCTGAGATAGTTTTCAAGTTCTTCCACGGACATGATGTTCCGGGTCTCTTCAACCATATCCACAATGTCTTTCGGGCTCTTGTCCCACTGACTTTCAGAGAGCTTCTTATATTCCGCCGCATGATAGATGGAAAATCCGTTTTCCTGAATATAGGCGATGAACATATTCGGCGGAATGCTGTATTCGATGATGTATTCAATTTCTTCCTGCGTCAGATACTGACGGATCAGATCCTTGCTGGTTTTATCCTTGAACGGATAACGGGCAAGCGAATCCGACTGCAGATGATTAAAGATCATAATGCACACAGAAAAAAGAACGATTACGGAGACAAATACCGCAGTCCATTTTTTCCGTTCATTTCCTTCGAGAGTTACTGTTTCCTGCATCCTTGAAATTATATCATTCTTCATGGAGCGCCTCATACAATTTCCGTGCCGCGGCTTCCGGTACCACTTCGCTCAGCTCTTCAATCGTAGCCCCACGCATTGCCGTAATACTGCCGAAATGCCGCCGTAATGCGGTTTTCCGTTTCGGCCCGATTCCTTCGATATCATCCAGAACGGATTTTGTCTGTGCCTTGGAGCGCAGCTTCCGATGAAAGGAAACCGCACAGCGGTGTACTTCATCCTGCATGCGCGTAAGCAGAAAGAACAGCGAGCTGTCCTTTGCGACATCAAGCACTTCCCCGTCCGTATCCATCAGGGCGTTGGTATTATGCCTGTCATCCTTGACCAGACCCATGATTTTGATCTGATCCGAAAGACCGAGGCCGCCGATGATTTCATTTGCGGCTTCGATCTGGGTCCAGCCTCCGTCCACGAGGATTCCGTCCGGCATACGGCCGTCTTCCTTAAGCAGACGGAAGTATCTGCGGTAAAGCACTTCCTTCATGGAATCCACATCACTGTTGGCGGTATGCAGCTTGTAAACACGGTAGTCCTTGCGGGACGGCTGTCCGTCTTCATAGACCACCAGTGCGGCTACGGTATTCGTTCCGGAGATATGGCTGTTATCAAACAGTTCGACACGCCGCATTTCCTTTCCGGCAAGCTCATTCAGCTGGCTGACGGCTTCGGCAGTTGCACTTTCCTGACGTTCCACGACATTGAATTTCAGATCCAGCTGTTTCTTCGCATTATCCGTGCACATTTCAATCAGCCGGCGCTTATAGCCCCGCATCGGCTGTGTAACACTTACGGAAAGCACTTCGGACAGTTCCTGAACGGAGTCTTCCGAAAGAAATGACGGAACAAACAGTTTTGCGGAGGGATGATCCCCGTAATACTGAACCAGGAAGGAAACAAATTCTTCCTCCGCATCGCCGTACAGCGGCGACAGACGAAATTCCTTGTTCAATACGACGCCACGGCGTACAAGGAGTCCGGTTACCGCCAGATATCCCCGGTCGGTATACCAGCTGAATACATCAAAATTGCCCATGGAATCCTTTTCGATATTCTGGGTATCTGCCGTGATACTGCTGATACTGTCCAGAAGATTCCGGTATTCCGCGGCTTTTTCAAATTCAAGATTCATGGAGGCTTCCTGCATCTTTGCGGTAAGCTCCTGACGGATCTCTGCAGTGTCGCCGTTGAGAAAGGACGTGACACGGTCGGTCATCTCGTCATATACCGACGAATCGATATCATACTCACAGGGGCCAAGACACTGCCCAAGATGATAGTACAGGCAGACCTTCTCCGGAATCCGTGCACAGCGCCGGAACGGATACAGGGTCTGAAGAAGCTTCTGTGTCGTACGGGCAGCGGACGCATCCGGAAACGGTCCGAAATACTTTGCCTTACGGTCCTTTTTCATATCCCGTGCGATCATCAGCCGCGGATATTCCTCCGCCGTCAGTTTGATATACGGATAGGTACTGTCATCCATGAACTGGATGTTATATTTCGGCCGGTGTTTCTTGATCAGATTGATTTCAAGTACCAGTGCTTCCGTTTCCGACGCAGTTACGATGAAATCGAAGTCCTCAATTTCAGATACGAGCTTTGTCGTCTTGAAATCATGGGCTCCGGTAAAATACTGATTCACCCGGTTATGCAGATTCTTTGCTTTTCCGACATAGATGATTTCTCCATGCCGGTCCTTCATCTGATAACTTCCCGGTGAATTCGGAAGATTGGTAAGTTTTGCCTTGATATACTCTTTATCCATCTGGTCAGTCTTTCATGGTCACAACGGTCGCACCGGTTCCGCCTTCACTCGGCATTCCATACCTAAAGGAATCGATGGAGCGGTCTTTGGCAAGAATATCCTGAACGAGCTTGCGCAGAGTTCCGGTTCCCTCACCGTGAATGATCCGGAATGTTTTCAGCCGGCACAGCTTTGCGGAATCAAGATAATCGAGAAGTTCTTCCTTCGCCTCATCGGCGCGCATTCCGATCAGATTGCATTCCATGGAAATCGATTCCGGAATCTCAATCGAACTGACCGGAACCGGAATGGTCACAGGCGCCGTCTTGGGAAGCTTCTTTCTTGTATGGCGGATCTTATCCGCACTCAGCCGGATTTCTCTTCCGTTGAGAAGAATCCGGATTTCCTTTTTCCGGATGCCTGTAATCTTTGCGATAGCTCCGCTGCTGCGAAGTTCAACCGTTTCCCCGACGGTAAACGGACGGTCATACTCCTCTTCGAGAGCGGATTCTTCCGTTACGATCTCTTCCAGACGATGCTTCTGTTCCAGCAGTTCATGATATTTGACTCTGCCGGCATTATCCCGCAGATCTCTGATGATCTGATCGGCTTCTTCTTTTGCGGATTCCCGGATGCGGACCGCTTCCTCTTTCGCCTCATCCAGCAGGACTTCACGGCGTCTGGAAATGTTGTCCTTCTCGTCTTCCAGCGTCTTCTGATACTCTTTGATCTTCGCAAGGCGCTGATCCAGCTCGCGGGTTTTCCGTTCTGCATCCATGAGCTGTTTTTCAAGCCGGGCAGCCATGCCTTCCTCTTCACTGGTCGCCTGCTGTTTCAGAAACTTCGCATAATTTACAACGGAGCGCGGAAGCCCGCAGCGTTCTGCGACAAGCAGCGCATTGCTTTCGCCGGTAATTCCCTCGAGATAGCGGTATGTCGGACGCAGTGTTTCCGCGTCGAATTCCACCGTTGCGACAAGAATGTCATCATGACGCCTTCCGTATGCCTTCAGACGGCTGTAATGGGTCGTCGCGATCACAGTTACGTGACGGCGGCGCAGTTCATTCAGCACGGCAATCGCAAGACTTTCACCTTCTCTTGGATCCGTCCCGCTTCCGATTTCATCCAGCAGGACAAATGAATGCTCGGTTGCCTCCCTCAGCATCTCCGCCTGTTTTTCGACATGTGCGGAAAAGGAACTGAGCGAACTGGCGACCGACTGATCATCTCCGATGTCCGCAAAGACACGGTCAAAGAACGGTACTTCCGCTTCTTCTGCGGTCACCGGCATTCCGCTGTATGTCATCAGGGTAAACAGACCGAAGATCTTCATCGAAACGGTCTTGCCGCCGGTATTGGGACCGGTGATCAGGAGTGTATGATACGGTTCTTTCAGCTGGTAGTCATTTTTTACTGCCGTTTCTTCCGGAATCAGCGGATGTCTTGCCTGTTTGAACCGGAATGCGCAGTCTTCATTCAGTTTTGCGGCGCAGGCGTTGTTTTTCACGCCCCAGTAAGCACGCGCAAAAATACTGTCAAGAAGCGCGATGGTCTCAAGATCCGCATGCAGGTCTTCCGCGTTCTCTCCGACCTGCTTGGATATCTCATTCAGGATGCGTGAGATCTCTTCCTCTTCCGCTGTTTCCAGTTCGAGACGATGGTTGTTCGCATGCATCAGAACAGACGGTTCAATATAGCTTGTCTGTCCGCTCTGGGAATCCCCGTAGACAATTCCGCCGAATCGGTTTTTTTCACTTGCATGCACAAGAATAACGGTACGGCCGTTGCGTGTTGTCACGATCGAATCGACCATGGAATCCGGGTGTTTGGAGCGGAACTGTTCGACCGCTTCTTCGATCTGCTTATGCGCCCTCCGCAGGGAACGGCGGATATCAGACAGTGCAGGACTTGCACTGTCTTTTACTTCGCCGTATTCGTTGATGATGGATGAAATCCGCGCAGACAGTTTCTCCTTTGGCGTCAGGGTTGTAAACAGATCATTCAGCGCCGGATGCGGAACCTCCCGGATCGTTTCTTCATAGCCGAGCACCGACTGAATGGAGCGGATCAGATTCAATACATCCAGCAGTTCATGAGCGGTCAGGGAACGCCCTTTTTTTACATGCGAAAGAAGATTCCGGATATCCCGGAATCCTTCCAGCGGAAGATTGCCGAACCGCACGCACGCTTCCATCGCCTCATAGAGGCGTTCGCGGTCTCTGCGGATCACGATCTTCTCATATACCGGCACAAGACCGGAAACAATATCCCGGCCCGGCTCACTGATACAGAGATCCGCCATCTGCGCGCGGATCCGTTCAAATTCAAAACTCGAAAGAAGACTCATTCCGTTTTTTCACTTTCCTGCACGTTCGGCGCTTCCGGATCATCCGGGTTTTCCGGCAGAGCCTCTTCGGATACCGGTTCTGCCGGCATCGCTTCTTCCGGTGCTGCGCTTTCCGCCGGCGCCTCACCTTCGGATGGCGCAGTGCTTTCTTCGGATGGCTGTGCATCCATCGGATTGATGCCGTGTTCACTCAGCCATTCGCCAATCGCTTCCTTATCCTGATCACCGAATTCCGTAACTTCCTGGTAAAGATCACCGATTGTTTCGGACGCGTTGATCGGACCGGCAAACTCGGTGATTGTTTTCGAGACCGCATTGGTAATCGTTCCGATCATGGACTGCTCGGCAACCTGCCTGCCGTTTTTGAAGAACGGCATATTCAGTACAACACAGATCACCATGACCCATACGGTTGCGGTGACAATGCCCAGAATTCCGCCCAGAAGTCCGCTGATTTCCTTGAGTACCGGAAGCCCGGAAAGACCCGAACACAGTTTTTCAAGAATGATAAACAGCAGCCGGATCACGAAAAAGAGCACAATGAACCAGAGCAGTTCATTGAGACGGCTGTAAACCGAATCCCCGACTCCCGGAATGTCACTCATCGGCACAACGTTTTTGGGCCAGAGATTGTAATATCCTGACGCAAACGTACAATACCGCCAGGCCGCAAGAAAGGAAACGATGGTGCCAAAGGCAGACAATACCTGCATCAGTACGCCCCGCTTCGCGCCGCGAATCATGAAAATCACATATAATGCAGCAACGGCAATATTGATGTATACCGGATTAAACCAGTCTGTATTAATCGCTATCATGTCTTCTATCTTACTCCAAACCGTGCATAAAACAAAAAATCCGGTTCACACAATGCGAACCGGATCCTGATGCTTCTTACTTTTCATTAAACTCGAACAGCGCACAGCCGTATGCCGGCAGCGGATAGGAAATATGATAATCCTTTCCGTCACACTCGCCTTTGACAGCCTTGAAGGAAGTTTCCTTTTCCCGTTCCGCTGTAAGCGCACCCTGCTCATCCAGCAGGAGTTTGTAGGTGCCCTTTACCGGAACACCGACCATGTAGTCATCGCGCTCCATCGGTGTCATATTTACGACAAACAGCAGGTTCTTCTTGCCGGACTTTCCGCGGCGGACAAAGGAGAAGATACTGCGGTCACGGTCATCCGCATTGATCCACTCGAATCCATCCCAGGAATCATCCAGTTCATACATGGACGGATGAGACCGGTAAATATGAAGCAGATCGCGCATGAACAGCAGCACGCTGCGGTTCAGCGGTTCATCGCAGAGCCACCAGTCGAGTTCTACATTCTCATCCCACTCATGGTACTGGGCAAAATCCTGACCCATGAACAGGAGTTTCTTTCCGGCATGACCGAACATGAAGAAGTATCCGCATTTGAGGTTCGCGAACTTATCGACTTCATAACCCGGCATCTTGTTGATCATGGAACACTTCAGATGAACGACTTCATCATGGGAAAGTACCAGAATAAACTTCTCACTGGTCGCATAGCTCATACCGAAGGTCATCTTGTTGTGGTTATCCTTGCGGAAATACGGATCCAGCTTCATGTAATCCAGGAAGTCATGCATCCAGCCCATGTTCCACTTATAGGTGAAACCAAGACCGTCATCTTCCGGAGCCGCTGTGATCTTCGGCCAGGCGGTGGATTCTTCCGCAATGATGATCGTGCCATCCTTACGGCCGCGGATTACGGAATTCAGATGCTTGAAGAATTCAATTGCGTCGAGGTTTCCGTTTCCGCCGTATTTGTTCGGTACCCATTCGCCGTCCTTACGGCCATAGTCCAGATACAGCATGGACGCAACCGCATCCACGCGGAGTCCGTCGATGTGATAATCATCAAACCAGTACAGTGCATTGCCGATCATGAAGTTCAGCACTTCATTGCGGGAGTAGTCAAAGCACTTTGTGCCCCAGTCCGGATGCTCGCCCATTCTCGGATCGGCATATTCATAGGTCGGCTTTCCGTCAAAGTCCGCAAGACCGTGCGCATCCTTCGGGAAGTGTGCAGGCACCCAGTCAAGAATGACGCCGATGTTATGCATATGGAGGTAATCAACCATATACATGAACTCTTTCGGGGTTCCGTAACGCGCGGTCGGCGCATAGTATCCCGTTACCTGATATCCCCAGGAACCGTCAAACGGATATTCCGCAATACCCATCAGTTCTACATGCGTATATCCCATCCATTCGCAGTACTCAACCAGTTCATGGGCAAGTTCGGTATAGTTCAGGAAGCTGTCCTTGTCATCACGGTTGCGTTTCTTCCAGGAACCAAGGTGAACTTCATAAATTGCCATCGGCTGTTCAAACGTGTTCTTCTCAGCACGCTGTTTCATCCAGGCATTGTCTTCCCAGTGATAGCCGTCAATGATGGCAGTGCGGCTCGCAGTTGCCGGACGAAGTTCCGCATGGAATGCATACGGGTCGGCCTTGTAAAGGACATCGCCCTTTTCCGTTGTGATCGCATACTTGTATGCTTCACCTTCCTGCATTCCTTCAATGAAACCCTCAAAGATACCGCTCTGTTCCAGCGGGATCATGTAGTTGGCAGTAGGATCCCACGCATTGCGGTCGCAGACAATGGAAACTGCCTTTGCGTGCGGTGCCCATACCGCAAAATGCCATCCCTGCTTGCCGTCAAGCACTGCAGGATGTGCGCCCATCTTCTGATAGATCTTATAGTCTCTTCCCTTACCGAACAGATACCGGTCATATTCCGTCAGGAAGACCGGATCAAGTCCCGGGTTCGGCTTGTTCTCAGGAACCTTTTCCGCGGCCGGTTTGCGTGCTGCTTTCTTCGCAGGCTTCTTCGGCTCAGCTGCCTTTACAGTTTTCTCTGCAGGCTTTTTCGCAGCTGCAGTCTTCTTTGCCGGTTCGGCTTTCTCAGCCGGCACAGCCTTTTTAGCCGGCTTCTTTTCAGGTTCTGCCTTCACTGCCTTTTCCGCAGTCTTGGCAGCCGCTTTCTTCACCGGTTTTACTTCCTTTTCCGCTTCGGTCTGCTTTGCGGCAGCGTTGATGGCACGCTTAACCGCAGGTTTCACCGTACCTGCATTGCGTTTTGCTTTCACAGCCATATGTATAGTTCTCCTTAAAAATTGTCTTATGTTTACGCATATGCGTAATTATGAATTTATTATAACCCTTTTGAATGACGATTTTTCGTGGATTTCAGACGCATGCATCATGCATTTAATGGTAAATAAAAAAAATCCGTGATTCCCGAAATTCTTTATCACTGTTCCGCAATCTCAAAGGCGATTCTCGGATCCCCGTTCGTCAGAAGGATAATACCGCACTGATGGAATCCGAGGGATTCCAGTACGTGCCGCATCGCCGCATTGTCTTCGTGCGTATCCATGCGCAGATGACCGTTTGCACTGCGGATAGCCCAGCGAATCGCTTCCTTGCCGGCACCGCTTCCTTCAGCTGCCGCAATCCGGTGTACAACACCGTACGGACGGTCACACTGCCATGCGCCGTCATAGATCACATCATAGGTTGATTCCGCGTGCGCTCCGTACCAGTATGCAAATACCCCGGCAAGCACATCATCATGAAAGACACCGTATAAACGATGTTTAACAATATCATCCCGAAGAACTTCAACCGGCGGCCAGTTATCCTTCCACTGATTCACATTGCCGATCCGCCGCATAAATGCACGGGCATTCTCATAAATAACGAGCGCTTCATCAAGCTCTTCTGTTTTCAGCAGCCGGATACTCATAAGCAAGACAATATCATGTGTGCTACAATTTCGCCATGAGTACGATCACAATCAAACTGAATTCTGAACAGAAACAGCGTCTCTATGATGCGTTTCGTGAATATGAAGCCGATGCGCCCCAGTATGCGGACTGGCAGCTCCGCCCGGAAAACTGTGTGATCACCTGCTATACAAGCGGAAAAGTGGTCTTTCAGGGCAAGGATGCGGAAGTATATGCCTCCCCGTTTCGGGACACTGCCGATGCGATTCCGCTCCCTGAGGCAGGCAGCGATGAAGTCGGTACCGGAGATTATTTCGGCCCGGTATGCGTCAGTGCCGCCATTGTCACAAAGGAGGACCTTGCACGGCTTCATGAGCTCGGTGTCAGAGACTCCAAAGCAGTCACGGATGCGGATATCCGCCGCATCGCACCGGAGCTGAAACAGCTCCTGCTGCACACGATTCTGATTGTTTCACCTTCGCATTACAATCAGGTCCATACCACAACCAACATGAATGCGATCAAGGCAAAGCTTCATAACCAGGCGTATCTGAATCTTGCGGCGAAGCAGACGCTGCCTTCCTTCTGCATCGTGGATCAGTTTGCGCCAAAGCCGATGTATTACAGTTATCTACGCTCAGAGCCCAACGTAGTACGGACGCTCCACTTTGAAACAAAAGCAGAAAACAAGTACCCCGCCGTCGGGGCCGCATCGATCCTTGCCCGCAATGCATTCCTGGAATACATGGACAAGATGGAAGAATACTACGGAATGAAGTTTGCGAAGGGATCCGGCGCTCCTGCCGATCGCTGCGCAACGGAATTCGTGGAACGCTTCGGAAAAGAAAAGCTCGGCGAAGTCGCCAAGCTTCATTTCAAGAATACCGAAAAACTGAAGTAAGGATTCTATTCCGCCGATATCTGTTCGGCGGTTTTTTTCGCAGCGGCCATCGCCTGACGCAGCGCATTCTTTACATCATAGCCCTGTACATCCATGCCGGAAGCCGCAATCGTGATCACCTCACCATATCCAAGCAGCTGAGACAGCGCCTTCAGATACGGAGTCGCCTGTTCGAGCGGCGAGCCCGTCTCAATAAATCCGCCTCTGGTAGTGAGATATACCAGTCTGCTGGCCCGGCAAAGACCATGCAGACCGGTTTCGTCGGAGCGGAAGGTTATCCCTTCAACACAGACATTCTCAATAAACATTTTCAGAAGCGACGGAAAGCTGAGATCCCAGAACGGCGCCGCTATCACAATAAGATCAGACGCCGCAAAGAGCTTTGCCCATTGGAATCTTGGATGATCGAGGTCCTGTGCCGCAAGCAGTTCTTCCCGTTCCGCATAAAAATCATTTGCGAGCGGCTGAAGATCCAGCTCACGGAGTTTCAGGGTATGAACCTGAAACCGGTCTTTATTCAGTCCGTCAAAGAACGCGTCAGAAAGCAGATGTGTACGGGAATGCCCGCGCATGAGACAGTCAATGAACAGAACCCGTTTTTTCATTGCACATTCTTCAGGGCAGAAAGCGCCGTGATGATTTCACGCCGTTCGCCCTCCGCCGTCAAAGCCGCACCGTCCGCATAGCTGCCGATTGATTCGGATGTATCCTTTCCATAAAGAACGACATTATTCAGGATGGATGCAGTGCGGATCCTGCGAAGTCTTCCCACCGTAAACAGTGCGGCGGTTTCCATATCCGCACCGAGTACGCCGTAGCGGCTCCACATGGCTTCTTCTTCCGCATTGGTATCGATATAGAAACTTTCATGACTGTGGACGATTCCGGTGTGATATGTCCACATCATCTCTTCTGCCTTGCGGATGCATTCTTCCAGAAGCCGGTGATTGGGAACTGCCGGAAATCTGATATCCGCATACGCTCTGGATGTCCCTTCATCACGCACTGCCCCTTCCGCAAAGATCAGATCGCCAAGCCCGATTCCTTTCTGAAGCGCGCCGCAGGATCCGATCCGGATCATGGTATCAACGCCCAGATTGTGAAGCTCTTCAATGGCGATCGAAGCCGAACTGCCGCCGATTCCGGTAGAACATGCGATGACCGGCATACCTTCATACATCCCGCATAAGGTACGGAATTCCCGGTTATAGGCAAGTTCCCTGACATCGGTCAGTTCGGTTGCGATACGGTCAAGCCGTGCCGGATCGCCGGGCAGAATGGCACAGCGCGCATTGACTGCGTCCAGCTGAATATGTGGCTGAAGCATTGTAGATTTCCTCCTTGTTCAAAGAAAACAGGATACCGGTTCCGCAAAGAACCGATATCCTGTAAATAACTGCAGATCTGAAGCTTATTTGATACCCTGTTCGATCTTGCGCTTGCGGTGAATCGAGTAGAGACTCGTAAACACGATGGCAATAATTGTCGCAAGATACGGAATCATCTCAAGGAATTCGGTCGGGAAGTTGGACTGTGACTTAAGGGTCAGTGACAGCGAGCTGGTCGCACCGAAGAGCAGTGATACAAGTGCGGAACCAACCGGATTTCCGTTTGCCATGTTCTGGGCGGAAAGTCCGATATAGCCTCGGCCGTTGACCATGTTCTTCATGAAGAAGGTAACCCAGCTCATGGAGAGGAATGTTCCGGAAAGCCCGGCAAACAGTCCGCAGAACAGGAATGCGATATAACCGATCTTCTTGACACTGATACCGACGGATTCTGCTGCCTTCGGGTTTTCACCTACCGAACGGATACGAAGGCCGACGCGTGTACGCTTCAGAAGGAACCATACGAACCATACGCAGAATACTGCGACATAGGTCAGAAGGCTCTGACCGGAAATGATCCGTCCGAGGATCGGAATATCCTTGATGATCGGAATATTGATGTTCGGGATCTGATAGGAACGGAATGCGCCGGAAGTTGTGGACTTTTCACCGGTCAGAAGATACATGATGAATACCGTTCCGCCGGTCGCCGCAAGGTTGAACGCAATACACGTCAGGTACAGGTCCGTTTTGCCGCTGAGATGTGCAAACGCGATTACAAATCCGGTAAGAAGTCCTGTGAGAATGCCGCAGGCAACACCTGCCCAGACATTTCCGAGATAATGCGCACCGGTAACAGCACCGAGTGCAGAGCAGAGAATCATACCTTCAACACCCATGTTGAACATGCCGGCCTGTCTTGTCATCAGAGCAGCCAGTGCCGCAAATACAAGCGGTGTTGACATCTTAATTGCATCCGCAATAAACGCAACAATATCAATTGACATGATTTAACCTCCTCGGATCAGGCACTCTTCTTTGCCTTGTCTGCCTGAACAGACCGATAGATAAGACGGTTCTTGAAGCCGGAGAGGAAGGACTCTGCCGCTACAAGGAGAATAATGATACCCTGAATAACTGAAATGAACTCATACGGGATATCACCGGATGTATTGACGACGTCTGCGCCGATCCGGACATATGCCAGGAACAGTGCGCCGATCGGTACGAGCACCGGGTTCTTCTTCGCAAGAACCGCAACAAGCAGACCGTCAAATCCATGTCCTGTGGAGGCTGTCCACTGGAACCGCTTGTAGCTGTTCATGATTTCGGTCGCACCGGCAACACCGGCAAGCGCGCCGCCGGCGAGCTGTGCCGCAAACGAGATACCGAGGGTCGAAAGACCGACAGCAGTCGCAAACTTCGGGTTGGAGCCGACAATGCGCATCTTCCAGCCGAATGCGGTCTTGAAGAAGATGATCGAGACAATGACAACCGCGATCAGTGCGATGATCACACCGGCACCGATACGCATCTTGCCGAACAGCGTCGCGAACTGGATCTGTTTCGGGAGTTCATAGGAACCGATGAATGAAATGCCCGGGTCCTTCATGTAGTAACGGAGAATATAGATTGCAAGCTGAGCAATGACGGAGTTGAGCATCAGGGAGACGACAACGACGTTTGCGTTGAGCTTGCGGTCCATGATTGCCGGAATGAACGACAGCACCGCACCGACGATTGCACCGACGATCAGAAGCAGCGGAATCAGGATGATTGCCGGCATGTTCTGGCCGATCGCGAGCGCAACCCAGGTGATGATACAGCCGGAAAGCATGAAGATACTTTCACCGATCAGGTTGAACTTGTTAAC